>CAYVOI010000002.1:0-54303 GCA_964453605.1 uncultured Gammaproteobacteria bacterium
ACTTAACCCAACATCTCACGACACGAGCTGACGACAGCCATGCAGCACCTGTGCTAGGCTCCGATTTAACGGTCCGCCAAAGTTTCCTTCGGCATACTCCTAGCATGTCAAGCCTTGGTAAGGTTCTTCGCTTAGCGTCGAATTGAACCACATGCTCCACTGCTTGTGCGGGTTCCCGTCAATTCCTTTGAGTTTTAGCCTTGCGGCCGTACTTCCCAGGCGGGATGCTTAAGGTGTTAACTTGTTTGAACGACTCTGGCAGGGTCGATACTGCCAAAGCCTAGCATCCATCGTTTACGGCGTGGACTACTGGGGTATCTAATCCCATTCGCTCCCCACGCTTTCGTCTCTCAGCGTCAGGTGTGTTCCAGTAAGCTGCCTTCGCCTTTGGTGTTCTTGCCGATATTAACGCATTTTACTACTACACCGGCAATTCCGCTTACCTCTCCCAACCTCAATCCTGCTAGTTTCCCTGGCAGTTCCACCGTTGAGCGGTGGGCTTTGACCGGGGACTTGTGCAGGACGCCTACAGACGCTTTACGCCCAATAAATCCGGATAACGCTCGGGGTCTCTGTATTACCGCTGCTGCTGGCACAGAGTTAGCAGCCCCTTATTCCTATAGTACCGTCATTGTTCGTCCTATAGAAAAGTAGTTTACACCCCGAAGGGCTTCTTCCTACACGCGGCGTCGCTCCCTCAGACTTTCGTCCATTGGGGAATATTCTCGACTGCAGCCTCCCGTAGGAGTCTGGGCAGTGTCTCAGTCCCAGTGAGGGGGGTCGCGCTCTCACGCCCCCTATCCGTCGTAGCCTTGGTGAGCCGTTACCTCACCAACAAGCTGATGGAACCTAGGCCCCTCCTGAAGTGCCTTGCGGCTTTCTTCCGCGAACTTGCGTTCGCGGACCACATCCGGTATTAGTCCACCTTTCGGTGAATTATCCCGAACTTCAGGGCAGGTTACCAAGGTGTTACGCACCCGTTTGCCACTTTGCTCTGGCCTTGCGGCCAGAACCTCGTTCGACTTGCATGCCTAAGACACGCCGCCAGCGTTCATCCTGAGCCAGGATCAAACTCTCAATAGAATTGTAGAGTGTTGAAGGCTCTATCAGTTTTGATCATTTTTTACCTGGACGATCAGGACACCACAGGTACCAGCAAGGTACCAGGGCGACCTATAAACCAGTTGCCTCGTTCCGCCAAAGGCGGACGGGCAGAAACTGACGTACTTGACTCTTCCTATCACTTATTAAAGAACAAACTACATTTCAGGCGGTTTACCCCGCCTCTCCCATGCACCTCCCAAACTTCAAACGGCCTAACGTAAGGCGCAGCCGCTCTACTGTTTGATGGTTTGTTAACCTCTGGGAGATGACTAGGAGAGGAGGGGTAGAAAAAACAGAGATACTGGAGAGCTTGGCGCTCAAGTACCACTGTCTTTTCTCCTCCACACGAGTTGCTAGAGAAGTATGTTAGGTGGCTGGTTTGAAAGTTAGCTCTAAATAGACCTTACTAGTATAAAGTGGCCCAGGGGCTTTGTCAACCCCTCGACTCACACCGCTAAACATAGCGAAAATTAGGCCGCTCGGGGTTGACCCTGAGGTGACTCGAATGGGTCAAGCACCCTTTGCCACAGGGTGTGAATAGGCTAAACTAGGCCTTTTCAGGGCTAAATAAAGCCTTAAAAATTGACAAACTAGGGGTAGGGTACTAAGGTAGGGCCAAACCGAAAAACCACAATCACCTTTTCTACTCTTCCGCTTCTAGCGTATAAATTACTGATGCTTCAAAAGCTCGGCTGCATCTGTATTAGCCGCCGCTGCCCATTTCAATTTTCCTTCGCTCTCCCACTCAGCGGCAGTCCGTTCGCACATCTGGGAGGCCTTATCGGTTTTACCAGCTAAACGATAACAAATGCGAGCAGCATACAAATGATTATTGCCTTCAAAAATAGCCGCCCATGAAGTAAGTTCTTCATTGGTCAATAGTTTTGCAATTTTATCATTGTCTAACATGCTCCCCATAGCAGAGAGGTCATCCTTGTTATCTCTTATAAACTCGTCTAGCATCTCACGAGCCTTAGCTTGGTTACCCACCTGCGTAAAATATTCAATGCTCTTTTCGGCATAACCTTGAACGAAGGGGGACTTTCTGTCCAATGTTGCATCCTTCCTATAGCTATTAGCATACTCTTGGCCACTCTTTAGCGCCAACTCTTTAACTTCTTCATCTTGTAACCCCAATTCCTTGGCAAAATCTAATTTTACCGCTGCTGGGTACACCCAACCCTTGGGGTTAACATACCCATTCAGGTAATCGTGGTACGCTTTATCGTCATCTGCTATACGACATAATGCTAAAATTGACCGTATGTTACTGTCATTTCTATTAGTAGTGAAAACTTGTTCCTTAACTTTAGCTCTTAAAATATGTACTATTTTTTCTAGAAAATCACCTTCACCGTAAGACGCTCTTATGCTATTTACCCTTTCCAAGAGAGGGTCAGCACCATCAACTAGCTTAAAATATTCAAGCCATTGCTTTTGGGCAAGATCTAGTGAACCCAATATCTCTTGTGCCTCTGCTTCAAGTATAAGATCTTCGCCCCATATGGAAAATTCTTCTCCTAGATTTTTGGCTTTAAAATATTCCGCACCAGCTTGCCCTTTCGCTCTATCAGTGGCCATGGTGTCCTTTAATACTAACAGGTCCTGGAATTGATCCATTGCATACTTTCGTGCTTCTTCATGATCGCCGTATTTTGCGCACAGTTCTGCGGCAATGGAACAGTTAGAATATTTTTCATAAATTTCTTCATCCGAATAACTGGCAATTTGCGCGGCGGTCGCTCGCAATATTTTTTTGGCCCTATCCTCTTGGTGGTTTTTTATGAAATATAAAATAGCGGCCTCGCTATCTCCCATATTAATTCTCATGCCTTGTTCAATAGATGCCTCAATATTTTCTGCGTATCTCTTGTTTAGTTCAGCTGCCTTTTTTTCAAGCTGAGCGATAGAGGGGTGTTTTTCGCGCGCTTTATCTTCGGCCACTGCCATTTCTAAAGCTTCATTGGAACTACTTATACGCCCTTCATTAAAGTGTTCGACTTCCATAACGATTCTAAAATTTAATTATAAGGATGTATTCTATAGCCGCATCCTACCCCCCCCCGAGGCCTTTGTCAAATCAAAAATCAACACCACAAGAGTAGTGTCGCGACCTACCTGTAAACTAGTGGGTGCCTTACGGATTTATGTCCAGCTGGACATAAATCCGTAATCTGTATTATTCATTATTTACCATGGGGGAGGTGCAAAAAATGTTCGGCGTGGAAAACGTTCACCCAGGGCTTGAGCTTAGCTTGGGCGACAAATTGCGCTACGAGTTTGTAAACATCTGCCCTGCTCACCCACACACTCTGCTGCAGCTTGGCAAACCCGCCTTGTCGCAACAACCACCGGAACTGACGGCGAGCAATATTTTGGCTTTCGGGTATATCAAAAACTACGACCGTTGAAAGCGTGTCAGGTCGCCGTGGAGCTCGTTTGAGCTGTGTCACCAGCGTGGCAGCGCGCCCTTTAGCGGTAAGGGTTACGAGAAGCCGTTTGCCGATTTTTTGTGCAGTAATATAGCGTGCCTGTCGCAGTTGCGTGAGTGCCCGTTTAGCTGCTGTTTCCTTACTTAGGCGCTGGTATTCTTTAACCAGGGTGTGCCCGCCGCGTAAATAGGTACCGCGATGATACTTAAGGTCGTAGAGCATGGTAGAGAAGTCCACCGCTGTCTGCCCAGTAGTAGCGAGCAGATTGAGTAGCACCTTCGTTAGTGGTGGTCGTTGATTTCGCGTCATAGTATAACTGGATTGTATCATGCATTACGGAAATATGTCCAGCTGGACATATTTCCGTAATTGATCTAACAAGCTTACTTCACGCTACTGTTCCGTGTTCGCCACAGGGCAATGCGTTTATGGTGTCCACCAAGCAAAACCTTGGGTACACGGTACTTGCGTTTGCTGACTACAAACACCTCGGGCCTGGTGTAGTGGGGGTGCTCTAAATAGGGAGTAGGGTGTAGGGAGTAGTCAGTAGAAAAAGATTCATTTTCAACTGACTCTTGCTTACCTACAACTCCAGGAATCATACGCGAAACCGCATCAATAATCACAGCTGCTGGCAGCTCGCCACCGGTGAGCACATAGGGGCCCACTGAAATTTTTTCATCGATAAAGTTTTCTACACGCGCATCCACACCTTCGTACCGCCCGCAAATAAAAATAAGTCGGTCATACTTCGCCAGCCGTTTGGCCACACCCTGCGTAAATTGTTTTCCATTCGCCGCCAATAACATTGTTCTCGTTTTCCCTACACCCTTCCCCCTACCCCCTGTACCCTTAAGCGCCCTGAGGGCGCGCCAAATCGGCTCCGCCTTTATCACCATACCCGCTCCCCCGCCGTACACTCGGTCGTCCACCTTGCGGTGCTTGTCGCGGCTCCATTTCCGCAAATCATGTGTTTGGATTTTAATTAATTTCTTTTCTTGCGCACGCTTTAAAATGCTCGTGCCAAAGTACGAATCGAGGGAACTTGGAAAAATGGAAATAATGTCAAAACGTTTCATAACCAGTGATACGTTACCATAGGACAACACTTTATTCAACAAAAAGAGTCAGCTGCGGTTGTGCAACTGACTCTAATATTTTGCTTCTTGACTGCCTCACGACAGTTTTTAGTTTCAGGCGGGAAGCTGCCCACCTAACCAGGGGCGCCACTGTTTTTCAGGGCGCTTTATTTGGATTTTTCCCAGCGGGATTAATACAAGGTAATCTCCTGCTCACCACCCCTCGTCATTACCCTCAGTTTGGAAGGTTCTATAACCTTCAATACTTTGAGTGGGTAATTTTCACGCCCCTTTCCCAAATATACGTACTTCGTACCTTCGGGAAAACTAGGGGAGTAAACTTTGACATAGAAGTGTTCTGTTTTACCACTACCCTGCATCCGTGCGACATCCTCACCAACGAATATGATTAACCAATTGTTGATGACGTGATGGGTCAGTGCTTGGCGCGACTGATACGCATCACTGTTTGGAATCACACCGGTTTTAAAGCACCCGTTGACGAGATTTTTAATGTTCTTCAAGTATTCCATGATTTCGCTCCTTATAATTGTGAAAGAAATTATTTTTGTTTAACAGGTTATAGTAGAACAGGTGCAGAAAAATGTCAATGGTTATAAATATTATCACTTAATATATTTATTAATATTTTGCTAAAATTAGACAAATTATGTATCTATATAGTGTCAAAAATATTGACAATATTTTAAATATAAGATAGTATTTACTTATGAAAACCACTGAACAGCTGCAGGCTCTGGGGCTTACAAAAAACGAGATTTCCTTGTATTTAGCCACCTTGCAAATAGGTCCGGCGCCTATTTCTAAGCTAGCGGGGAAAGCGGGGGTTAAACGACCTACAGCCTACAACCACCTGGACGATCTTATAGTCAAAGGGTTGGTACACCAGCTGGTTAAGGGAAAACGCAAACTCTATGCCACCCACCCACCAGAGCAACTGCTAGACGTGCTGGAACAACGCAGGCAGCAGGTGGTAGCACAACTCCCTTACCTAAACTCGCTGTACCGTGCTACACCTAAGCAACCTCGCGTTACCTACTACGAGGGTAAAGCAGGCCTCAAGCGCGCCTATACAGAAATTTGGAGCACGCCGCTCACTATTTACACAGCTTTTTCTCCGGAACGCTACTTTCAGGTATTTACCCCCGAGGATAACGAGGAATTTTATAAACTACTCAAACAGCATGGTGGGCAGATTAACGATTTGGTTGAGCAATCAGCGAAAGGAGAAGAATTTATGAAACACAGCTATCGCAAGGGTTCGGGCCAGGCTAAGTTTCTACCAGCCTCGACCAGGCTCGCGGTGGACTTTCTAGCTACCACTAAAGTAGTGGCGCTGGTATCTCTGAGAAACCAGACTGCGACGGTAATAGAAGACCCTGATATTGCCAGTGCCCATGTAGCTTTATTTAAGACTCTTTGGGACTCAATTTAGGGTGCTTAAAACAAAACCACCCCCGCGAATTTGCGGGGGTGGTTTAAAATCAAGACTATATCTTCAAATCGTCGACTATGGAGGTGTCGGCCATGGGGGCGCCCACGTCGCCGCCGTGCATAGCCTCGCGCTCTTCACGCGAGCGGCAGGAAAAATAGAGATAATATCAAAGCGTTTCATACTATAACCATAAATCAAGGGGCCGCCTTTCGACAAGCCCCTAAGAAATTCTTATACCGAAACCCCACCTAGTTTGTTACCTGATATGTCGAGCACTAACACCTGTATGCCGTCAAATGAAACTCCACGCAGCACAAACAAATCAAACATCGTCAACAGGGCAGTGGGCACAACCACTATGTACTTACCACCATTAAATTTAGATTTAGAGAGCAATCTTTGGGCCTCGGCCAGCCCCAGGCCGAGGCTGGTGGTTTGCGTAAACTCACATTCAGGCGACAAACCCAGCTCCTGCCGACCGGGTATGGCCGAGGTGTCGCCCAAACGGTAAACCCAAAATACTCCTTTAAGGCTGCGGCTGTCACGCAAAACTTCCTTCGCTTTCTGCACGGCCTCAGCCGTTTCCATACCCCGCTGGTCAAACACCAGCGCGCCCGACGTGGCCTTGGCAACAGAGTGAAGGTTACTGTGGCCACCAATATTACCAGAAAAAGGCTCGCTACTATAGCTAAGCGTTTCATGGTATTTCTCCTGTTTTGGTGTTGAATCTAGATTTATGAATGAACGATTAGCGACATCTTACGGCATGGCGGGTGATTAAGTCAAGCCAGCGTGAACGCTGTACCAACTGGAGCACGCTTTGTGAGCGGCGTTCTAGGTTAAAGCTATGGGTTACGGCACAGCGGCGCGGCTGGCTTTGACAACCGCACCTCAGGTTTGCTAAGGTACAGCAACTATAAAACCGATAATTCAGCTCATTCCCATACACCATATAAGGAGTAGTAGTCATGCAAAAAAAGCTCACTCGCCTGCTCAAAAACGCGCAGGCTGTTCTGCTTACCTTTACCGATCCCTTAGGAAAACGGCAAGAGGTGACCACCGTTCCACGGGAGATTGATGAAAACTCCCTCCGCAGCGGCATAGGGTTTGATGGCTCGTCCATCAAGCTCTTTAGCCCAATCCAAGAGTCGGACATGCTCCTGGTGCCGGACGAGGCCACCGCGTTCATGGACCCGTTCTGTGCCGTGCCCACCGTCAGCCTGACCTGCGACATTCGCGACCCGGTTACGGGTAAGTGGTTCACGCGCGACCCGCGCTACGTAGCGCGGCAGGCGCAGGCCGAACTCACCAAGAGTGGCCTGGCCGATACCATGCTGGTCGGGCCTGAGCCTGAGTTCTTTATCTTCGATGGCGCTCGCTACCAACAGAACGCCCAGAGTGCACACTACGAGGTAGACGCAGAGGAGGCAGTCTGGAACTCCGACACCCAGGGCAACCGAGGACACAACATTCGGCACAAAGAAGGCTACGTGCCTGCCCGGCCAGAGGACAAACTTGGTGACATTCGCACCGAAATGTTGCTGACGTTAGAAAAGCTCGGCATTCAGACTGAAAAGCACCACCACGAGGTAGCCACCGCCGGGCAAGCAGAAATTGATCTGGTGCGCCTGCCGCTGCTCGCCATGGCCGATGCCACCACAACTCTGAAGTACGTGGTCAAGAACGTGGCTGCCAAACATGGTAAAACGGCCACGTTCATGGCCAAACCTATCTTTGGGGACAATGGCAACGGCATGCACGTGCACCAGAGCTTGTGGAAAGGCGGCAAGCCGCAGTTTGCGGGCAAGAGGTACGCCGGCCTTTCAGATATGGCACTGTGGTACATCGGCGGGCTGCTGAAGCACGCCCGGGCACTCTCAGCGTTCTGTGCACCAACGGTCAACAGCTACAAGCGCCTGGTGCCAGGGTTTGAAGCGCCAACTAACCTGGTGTATTCGGGCCGGAATCGGTCGGCGGCTATCCGCATACCGCTGTACAGCAATTCACCCAAAGCCAAGCGGGTTGAATTTCGCTGCCCCGATCCTACCGCCAATCCGTACCTGGCCTTTGCCGCCATGCTCATGGCTGGACTCGATGGTATTCGCGAGGAAACCGACCCGGGCAAGGCGGTAGATGAGAACATCTACGAGAGTAAACTCAAGCTGCCGCAACTGCCAGGGAGCCTTAGTGAGGCGCTAGATGCGCTCGAAGATGACCACTTCTTCTTGGGGCTGGGTAGGGTATTCACGGAGGATCTGGTGCAGGCGTTTATCGCCCACAAGCGGCAAGAGGTAGCCGAACACAATATGCGCCCCACGCCGTACGAGTTCTGTACGACCTACGACGCGTAATCCTATTCAAACTATGATGGAAGCCTGGCCAGCTTCCATCTTTTTTTACATACGCTTCAAAATGCTCGTGCCGAAGTACGAGTCGAGCGGTGTGGAAAAAATAGCAATAATATCGAAGCGTTTCATAAACCTAACAATAATGAAAGGGGCCGCCGTTCGACAAGCCCCTCACCACAAATTACTTTGGGTACCATCTATTGTGCGCCTCCAGAATCGCTTTTTCGTCCCAATGCCCAAATAACCAATTTTGTGCCAGCATTATACCCAACACAGTTACCGGTAAGTCCGAGCCGATTATAGCTATTGGTAAAACTCCCCAGTAAAGGCTCAAGTCCACGATGTGCAAGCCCAGCATTATCGCTACTCCAATCAACGCTGACCAGAAAAACGCAAAAGTAAGTAGTGAAGGGCTACGACGGTGACCCCAAATGATAATGGCTGCGGCGAGATCGTTATTTTTTAATGCTTTAGAGCGAAACAACCAGAGCTGGAGCCTAAATGCTATGGGTATCAAAACAACGGTGGTCACAATAGGTAAAACTATCGTTATGTTCATAACTTCTCCTTATTATTGAAATTGGAAGGAATATAGTGTTAGATAATTGATTCTTTTTTTACCTCTACTGAAAAAGTTACTCCTAATATACCTCAGTGTCAACACAAAATCACCCCGCCACCTCGGCGGGGTGATTATACAATCGAGCTTAAATCTTCAGGTCGTCGACTATAGCGGTGTCGGCCATGGAGGCGCCCATGTCGCCACCGTGCATAGCTTCGCGCTCTTCGCGGGAGCGGCGTGGGCCACGCGAACCCTCGGGTTCGTAAATTTTCAGGTTTACACGGGCGTTGTTCTTGGCGCCTACTACCCTGAGCAGGGTACGAAGGCTGCGGGCAGTTTGGCCCTGGCGGCCGATTATCTGGCCCATGTCTTCAGGAGACACGTGGAGCGTAATGAGCACGCCCATTTCGTCTACCGTGCGTTCGGTCTTCACGGCTTCCGGGTGATCGACCAGCGCCTTTACGACGAAGTCGATGAACTGCTGGTCCTGTGGCATGTCGGACATGTGTGTGCAAGTTAGGGTTAAAAGTACAACTAAATAACTTAAGTCAAGCTGCTGGCGCCTGGTCGGAAGATTCAGCGGACGCCTTGGCGGGAGCCTCTTCCTTCTTGGTGGCTGGTGCAGCTGCCGGAGCCTCAGTTGCGTCTTTCTTCTTGGCCTTCCACACGCGGAGCTTTTCAGCCTTAATCAGCTTTTGGTCTACCAAAAGGTTATGAACCGAGGCGCTGGTTTGCGCGCCGTGGTCCAGCCAATGCTTCACGCGGTCAGCCTTAAGCACCACCTCCCACGGGTTCTTGTGGGGGTTCACGTGCCCCAACAGCTCAAGGTAGTCGCCGTGGGTGTCTTTAGTTTTCTCAGAAACTATCAGGCGGAAGTACGCGTGCTTTTTCTTGCCGGTACGTGCCAGGCGGATGGTCAACATGGGCTTTCCGAACAGTTAATTCAAGTAAAAATAATAGTAGCCAATTATCCCTAGGGTGTCAAGCCTCTGGCTCAGGCCTTCTTAGCTGACCGCGATTTGCCGGCTATATCATTCGCCTCGTCAAACTTCACGGAGAGAAGCCTCGAAACGCCGTCTTCACCGATGGTAACACCATAGAGAATAGCAGCACGTTTCATGGTAGCGCGGTTGTGGGTGATGGTGATGAACTGCGTTTCGCCCATTAGGGAATCTAAGATGGCGGCAAACCGCTCACTGTTCGCTTCATCGAGTGCGGCGTCTACCTCGTCCAAAACTACAAAGGGCGAAGGGTTGTTGGAGATGATAGCGCAGATGAGCGCAATGGAGGTCAGCGCCCGCTCCCCGCCCGACAGCGCGGTTATGCTCTCTAGTTTCTTGCCCGCTGGTTTCGCGCTTATTTCCACACCCGAAAACAAGGATGCCCGGAGCCGCTCTTGAGCGATAAACTTTTCTTTGGCGCTTGGTACAGCTGCCTCGTCCGCTTCATCATCATCCTCGCCCCCCTCACCAAGTTCGGGCTCAGCTTCGGCTTTAGGTTCTTCCTTCTGCAGCACCAGCTGAGCACGGCCGCCTGAGAACAGCACCTGGAAGTACTTTGCGAACTTTTCGTTGATAGCTTTAAAGCTCACCAAAAACTTTTTCTCAATGGTTTGGTCCAAGTCGCGGATAATGCTCTCTAATGAAGCAATGGCGGTCTCAAGGTCGGCAAGTTGTGTGGTCAGAAAGTCGTAGCGGGTTTTGGTCTGCTGGTACTCGGTTACAACTTCGGGCTCTATGCCGCCCGTAAGCTCCAGCTGGTGCTTGAGCTTCTGAAGCTCGAGAGCAGTTGTGCCTTCATCGATATTCGCTACCGTTCCGGGCTCTTTAATTTCGTGTGCCAGCTCAGCTGGAATTTCTTGTGCCATTTCGCGCTCTAGGTCCTCAAGTTTAGTTTCTAATCTCGTGAGCTCTAGGCTCAGCTCATGCGTAACCTGCTCCAGCCTGCGTTCAGCAGTGGTGGCAGCTGTGAGTTCACGTTGCACGCTAAAGAACTCAGCCTTACGGGTTTCAGATTTACTATGGAACGCAGCTAACTCCTGTTCTACAGTGGCAAGCTCTTGCTCCACAACGGTTATGCTCTGTGCCATTTCCGGCAAACGCGAACTCGCCTTCCCTTGAGGCGCACTGCCCAGAGAGTGCTCTACCTTACTAATAGCATCAGCCACTGTCAGCTCTCGCTCCTGCACATTTGTGAGTTCACGTTCCAAAGTTTTAGCGTTCGCCTGCAAAGCTGCCAGTTCCCCCACCAAAGCATCGCGCGCCGCGAGTGACTGGCTAAGCTCGTCGGCCGAAAGCTTGCCCTTGCGCTCTAAACGCTTCAGGAGGGCGCGCAGGCGCTCTTCCACTGCGCTCACGCGTTGCACGAGTATGTTCACCTCCGACAAATTTTTGAGAGCAGCGAGCGCCTGCCTAAGGTCAGCGTGCTCCTCTGCTAGCGCCGCCACTTCCTGAGCAACCCAAGCCTCACCACTCTGGTTCGCCAAACGGTCAAACTCTGCTACCGCCTCAGCCTGGACTTTTACTTTCCGCTCAAGCTCTTGGGCCTCTGCCTGCTGCTGCCGTTCCAGAGCCACACTGCGCTCACTAAGCTGCTTAAGCTCGGTTTTAAGTTCTGCCAAACGCTGCTTCAGCCAGGCCACCTCACCCTCACCGCGCTTCAGGTGTCCAACCTGTTCCTCAGCCTCCGCTACGGCCTGCTCTTTAAGAAGTTGGCTCAATTTGCCGCGGAGTGCTGTTTGCTTACCTTGGAGCTCGTGCCAACCGCCCGCCGAGCTGTCGGCGCCCTCCAGCGCTTTGAGCTTCGCTTCCAAACCCCGGGCTGCCTTAGCTTGTTCGCTGAGGTCAGCCTGCTCGTCGGCAACTTTCGCAGCCAGCTCCCGGCGTTTACCCTCTAGCCCGTGGTAGCGGTAGCGGTAGTACTGCTTCTGCAACTCCCGAAGTTCCTTCTCTAGCTCTTCACGGCGCTCCAGGCGCTTCACCGACCGAGTTAAGGCCCGAAGCCGTGGCTCGATTTCTTGAATGAGCGCCTGAGCCTGCTCCAGGTTGTCGTAGGTGGCAGTCAGCTTCCCTATAGCCTGCTCGCGCTTTAGCTGGTACTGCTTTACACCCGTGGCCTCTTCAAAAAACTCTTTGCGCTCGGCGGGGCTCGCTAGCAAAATCGAATCTATCATGCCTTGGCCAATGACGCTGTAGGTTTTTTGACCAAAGTTTGAACGCGCCAACAAGAGCTGAATGTCCTGGAGCCTGACAGGCGACTGGTTTAGCAAGTACTCGCTCTGCCCATCCCTAAACACCCGGCGCGTGATCACAATTTCGGCGAACTCTATCGGGGCCTGGCCATCCTCATTGTTGAGGTAGAGCGACACCTCCGCCATGCCGAGGCGACTCTTAAGATCGCTCCCAGCAAAAATAACGTCCTCGGCCCGTTTGCCACGCAGGAGCTTTATGGACTGTTCACCCAAAACCCACCGAATAGCATCAGCAATGTTGCTCTTGCCTGAACCATTAGGCCCAACCACCGCCGTCAGCTGGCGGTTGAACTCGAGCCTGGTTTTGGTGGCAAACGACTTAAAGCCTTGAATGTCGAGCTTCTGGAGGTACATGAGGGCGAGGGCAAGTGTGGTAGAGCTAGTCGGGACGTAGCTATTGTACTAAAAAAAAGTAATAACGCCAACGTCGTTCCGTTGGCGCTATTCAATAACTCTGGTACGTTACGGCGGGGGCTTGGCGGGGCTGTTCCGATGATCATTGCAACGTTCAGTCACAACTGGTTGGTAAGGCCCGCGCACCAAGCCCACTTCCCAGGTACCATCAACTTTGGCTTGGGGACACCCCAGTACCGGACACTTCCAGAATATTTTTGCACTTGCTGATGTAATGATGTTGTTTGTGCTACTGTTTTTTTCAGGCATGAGTACCTCGCATAGTTGGTGTTGGTATTACATAGTTTGAAAAAACCCAACCTGCGGGGTTGGATCCGATTTACGAATCTTTGTAGTAATAGTGAACTAGCCGTTCCATTGCTTAACCTTTAATCCAGCCACAGCGGCAGCGACCTGCGCCTCTTGCTTAGAAGAGCCTGTGCCCTCAGCTACCAACTCTTCCCCCAGGTACAACCCCACCCTGAACTCCTTAGCATGGTCAGGGCCGTGCTCATCGAGCACCAAGTAGGTAGGGGTAACACCATGCTTTTCCTGTGCCAGCTCTTGGAAGCGGCTCTTGGGGTCGAGGTACCTTTTCTCCGCCAAAACACCCGGAAGCTCCACCAGTACGTGCTGGTGCACAAACGTACTGGCCGACGGTAACCCACCATCAAGGTACACTGCGCCGATCACGGCCTCAATGGCGTTGGCTAGAATGTACTGCCTTGCTTTGCTGCCAGCGTCCTTGGACTCGCCGCGCGATAGGTACAAAAAATCCTCTAACCCTAAGCGACTCGCAATGCCAGAGAGCATAATGGCGTTCACCAGCGCCGCGCGCCAGTTGGTGAGCTCACCCTCGGGGTTGGGGAACTTGCGGAAAAGGTAGTCGGTCACCACGAGCTCTAGTACAGCGTCACCCAAAAATTCCAGCCGCTCATTGTGGGGCAGAGCAAAACCCGGGTTTTCGTTGAGGTACGAGCGGTGCACCAGAGCCTGCTTCAGCAGCTCTTGGTCTTTAAAACTGTAGCCAATGGTCTGTTCTAAAATGCCAAAGTCCTTCATAACGTTATACCGTCGGCGACGTATCGGAAGATGGCTCAGCATCATTATCAGCATCTGGGGCCGGCGCGTTCTGCTCAAACACCTGTTTAAAGTCTTCAATCGGCACTGTGCCCTCGGCTTGCAGCTCTTTGTACAGGCTACCGAGCACGCCGTTCACAAATTTGCTCGAAGAGTCAGAACCAAATGTTTTCGCCAGCTCAATAGCCTCATTGATGGCAACTTTAGGGGGAATTTCTTTGCCGTACTTAAGTTCATACACCTCAAGCCGCAAAATGTTGCGGTCTATACCCGGCACCTGCTCAAGCGGCCACTCGGGCGCTAGGCGCTGCACCAGTGTGTCTATTTCGCTGAGGTGTTTAACCACGCCCTTACTCAACCTTTCAGCAAAACCATCGTCAGCCGCTCCAGGGGCAAGCTCTGCCAAATTCTTTTGTACCAGCGTCCAGAAATCACCTTGCTTACCCAAAAAGTCCCACTCGAACAGCGACTGGAGCACAACGGTGCGGGCAAGGTGACGGTTTGAGGACATGAGTAGAGTTTCAGAAAACCTCACCCGGAATACCTAAGTGAGGTTGTCTAAAGTTTTAGGCCTTTTCCTCCTTGGGCTGAGCAGCCTTGGCACGAGCTTTGGCCGTCAGCTTGGACTTCACCGTAATAACCTGCCGGCCGCGGTAGTAACCGCAGTTCGGGCACACCTGGTGCGGCACCACCGGCTGCTTGCAGTGACTACAGACAGTAAGGTTAGAGGGCTTGAGCGCAAAGTGCGCGGCGCGACGGCGCTTGTGAGAGCTAGTTCTACGATGGCCAGGCAGACCCATAGTTAAGTAGTTTAGAGCAATAAAGCTTAATTGAGTATAGCGGATTTTTAAATTTTGGCAAGCGCTAGCCCTAAACTGGCATTTGTTCCACCCACTGTTCCACAACCCTTGACATTTTGCCTGTTTAGGAGTATGTTTAATAGTTCTTTAACAATAGCTGCTTCGTCAGCCACCCCGACGGTTATCGGGGTGAACGCGAAGCGCTCAACAGTCGTAAGTTGTCCCTACCACCCTGGGAGGCCCCGCAGGAGCACACTCGTGCCCTACGGGGTAAAGGAGAAAGGTAACTCGAGCTGCAGGCTGAGGTTGGTTTACTAACTGACCACTACCTGGGTGCCGAGCTATTCGGTACACTAGCCTTAGGGCATAAGGTGTGCCACGGGCTTTCGCTCGTGCTCCGACGTAACATCGGAGTAAAAGCCAAGCTTTTGTTCTCCTTCAGGGTAGTAGGGATAACAATAACAAAATAAAAGGTGATAACATGGACATTCTTATATCAATAATTTTGTGGGCTTCCTTCTTGTTTAGCCCAGTGCTGTGGGTTTTTCGGAAAGCCAAAGTTCAACTGGCGATGGCGTTCTTGACCAAAGCACAAAAACAGCTGCTCAGGGAACTCAATCAGTATCATAAAACATTTCGACAAGTCTACGGAGAGCTGTTAGAAGAAGATTGCGAGTACGTAGGCGCAAAATTTCGGCATGACATGTTGGGGAGCGCAGTGTTACAACGGCAAGTTGAGCAGGAGAGGGCAACTAAAGCGAAGATTAATACATTGATTCACCGATGCGAGGAGGTTGGAATATCAGGCTTTAGAATTCGAATGATTATAAAGCCGCAATAATAAACAGATCCCATGGGCATAGGTAACATGATCATCGGGATTGGTGGAAAGATATTCAAATGGGAGTAGCTTCGCAACAAGGGCTCGATCGATTGATCGAGCCCTGACTTTTTATACACATGATTAAACTACACAAAGTCACCCGCCTATGCTGCAGCTTCAGCCAGCAGGAGCTCACTAAACAAAGGCTATGGAAGTAGCCTGGCCATTCTCCTAGAACCACATAACGCGCACGCCTTGACATTTTAGCGGCTTTGACCTATACCTATGCTTAACAACTCTTTAAAAATCCAGTGATTAACTAATAAAAAATTAAAGGAGAAAATCACGATGAAAAGTATGGTAGTTCCAAGAACGGTCCTCGATTTGGTTCAGCGCCAGGCAGAAGAATTAGATCGGCTTCGTAAAAATATAGGAAATTATCATCTTGCTGAGTTTGAAATGCATAAAGAGTATGCGGCAACTCTGCAGCGTGCAATGGATGTAGGAATGGAAAAATTGGATATTAAACCATACATCCTGAAAATCATGGGCCCCAACCCAAAAGATCATTCTGTGGCTGAACAGGTTAACACAACCTTCGAGGCATTAAAGAAAAACCTCAAGGAGGTTGAAGATCTTCATTTACTGACCTGTCAAGAGATTGCGCTTGGTTCACTCCTCGTAGATGATGAATAGATTTAAAAGAACTAACCCATCACACTGATATCGATGGGTTTTTTCTTTATGTGAACAGTCTAAACAAAAGTAACAGAGGCCACCTGGTCTTTCTCTTCCTTAAACCGCATGATCCTTACACCTTGCGTAGCGCGGCCAAGGACGGAGACACTCTTTAACGGCAGCCTGATGACCTGGCCCTTTTCCGAAATAACCACCAAGTCTTCTTGCTCGCGCTTAGCATTCACTACAAAGGCCTGCACTACCTGGCCAGTCTTCGGCGTAACCTGGGCAGTCTTGATACCGCTGCCGCCCCTGCCCTGGACCTTGTACTCTTTAAGCGCCGTGCGCTTGCCATAACCGTTCGACATTATCACCAAGAGCTGCTCTGAAGCGGCAGCTTTACCCTCACTGAGCAAGTCCATACCCGTAACCTCGTCCCCGGGTCTAACCTTAATGCCCCTAACCCCTGCGGCGGTTCTGCCCATAGGCCTGACACCTTTTTCCTTAAAGCGGATGCTCTGGCCGCGGGCTGTAACGAGCAGTACGTCGTCCTCCCCGGTACCAGGCTTTACCCACAATAGCTGATCGCCGGGTTTAAGGTTTATAGCAATCAAGCCTGAGCGGCGGACGTTAGCAAAAGCGTTAAGCTCTACCTTCTTAATAACGCCGTGCCTGGTCACCATGATGAGGTACTTGTACCCTTCCCAGTCCGTAAGCGACAGTACCTCGCTGACTTTTTCCTCCGGCGCCAGCTGCAGGAAATTGACCACGGCCTGGCCCTTAGCTGTGCGCGAGCCTACCGGCACATCGTAGGCCTTGAGCTCGAACACGCGGCCGCGGGTTGTAAAGAAAAGCAGGTCAGCGTGGGTGGTGGTGCTAAAGAGGTGCTCCACCGCGTCCTCCTCTTTAGCGGTTAGGCCGATAACCCCCTTGCCACCGCGGCCCTGGGCCTTGAACGTGTCAGGTGGGAGGCGCTTGAGGTAGCCGTCCTTAGTGATAATGACAACGCAGGCCTCGTTCGGAATTAGGTCTTCTTGGGTAAACTTATCGACTACGCCAGCGAACACCTGGGTCTTGCGCTCGGTAGCGTACTTGCCCCGAAGCTCGTCAAGCTCAGTTTTAATAACTGCCAAAATCTTCTTGGGGTGCGCCAGCAAGTCCTCCAGCTCAGCGATGAGTTTCTTTTTTTCCTTAAGTTCCTCTTCTACCTTCAAGCGTTCCAGGTTCGCCAGCTGCTGCAGCTTCATTTCCAAAATCGCCACGGCCTGCCGCTCCGAAAGCTTAAACTTCTGAATCAGGTTCACCTTAGCATCTTCACGGTCCTTGGACTTCTTGATAGTGGCGATGATGCGGTCGATGTCCTCCAGCGCCATGACCAAGCCTTCCAAAATGTGGGCGCGGTCTTTGGCCTTGTCGAGGTCGTACTGTGTACGACGGCGCACCACCTCTTGACGGTGCTTAAGGTAAGCCTCGAGCACCGCCTTAAGCGTTAGCACCCTGGGCTGAATGCCATCTACCAGTGCCAAGCAGTTCACGTGGAACGAGGTTTGGAAGGCGGTCAGCTTAAAGAGTTGGTTCAAAATTTTCCGAGGGTACGCGTCGCGCTTCAGTTCTATTACTACCCGGATACCATCTTTATCCGACTCGTCCCTCAGGTCTTTTATGCCTTCAAGCTTTTTGTCCTTCACCAGCTCGGCAATGTGCATGATGAGTTCAGCCTTGTTCACCTGGTAGGGTAGCTCCGTGGCGACAATAGCAAAGCCCTGTTTAGCCTCCACAATTTCGGCCTTGGCGCGCATGACAATAGACCCTTTGCCGGTGGCGTAGGCCAGGCGGATGTCGTCCTTATTGAAAATGGCACCGCCAGTTGGGAAGTCAGGCCCTTTTACAAACTTTAACAGGTCGCCAATGTCGCAATCCGGATTTTCTATAAGGTGGAGGGTGGCGTCTACGACTTCCCCAAGGTTGTGCGGCGGAATGGAGGTGGCCATACCGACCGCAATACCCATGGTGCCGTTGAGGAGTAAGTTCGGGAGCTTAGCCGGCAGTACCCCAGGCTCTTTGGTTGAACCGTCGTAGTTCGGGACAAAGTTTACGGTTTCCTTGTCGAGGTCAGTAAGGAGCTCCTCAGCAATAGGGGCTAATTTTGCCTCGGTGTAGCGCATGGCGGCAGCCGAGTCGCCATCTACCGAGCCGAAGTTCCCCTGCCCGGTGACCAGTACCTCGCGCATGGAGAACGGCTGCGCCAGGCGAACGAGCGAATCGTACACCGCCACGTCACCGTGGGGGTGGTACTTACCTAACACTTCACCAACCACGGTGGCGCTTTTGCGGAACTTGGCTCCGGGCTTTAGGCCTAGGTCCCACATGGCGTAGAGAATGCGGCGGTGTACAGGTTTCAAACCATCCCGCACGTCGGGCAAGGCGCGCGACACAATAACGCTCATGGCGTAGTCAAGGTACGACTCTTGCATCTCCTCAACTATGGGCCGTGGAGTTAGGGTGTTGGCTGGCTGTTGTATAACGTCTTTAGGGTCTTCAGGCATAACTTACATTCAGGGAAAGTTGGCGTTAGCGAGTGGGCGCTTCATGAGGTTGGTGAGGTCACTAAACGGCTCGGCTGAAGTGCGTCCCAAATTATAGCGAACCGTAAAGTAGGTGAGCACCGCTACCACCACCACGGCCAGAAAAAAGAGTAACTGCCCGCGGCGGTTATGCGGAGTGAGGTGGCGTGCGGAGCGCTTAAGGATGAGGCGGGCAGGTGCACGGTGTTCATCAGGCATAGGTTACGGGGAGAGTACCACCAATTTGGTTTCCTCCTGGGGCAAGTCTTTCTTGGTCACCTTAAGCTTATCGGTAACCTCGGGCTTGAGCCCGAGTTCGTGGGTAAACTTGTCTACTGGGTCAAGGTCAAACTTTAACCCCGGCAGCTTGTAGTGGATGGGGATGAGTATGCGTGGCTCCACCTGCGCGACAATCGCAGCCGCCTGCTTAGCGTTCACCGTGTAGGTACCCCCCACCGGCAGCACTAAAATGTCCGCGCCCTCCAAAGTCTCAAGCTGGGCTTGGGTGAGTTCGGCCTGACCAATGTCCCCCAGGTGCGCCAAGCTCAGGCCTTCGGCTTCAAGCAAGTACATGGTAATGGGCCCCCGCTCGCTCCCTCCCGAGTTGTCGTGAAAGCCTGGTACACCGTAAATAAAAGTCTGCTTGACCTCGTACTCACCCGGCCCGGCTATGGTAAAGTAGTCGCCGCTTACCCCCGCAAGGTAGTTGTGGTCCGCATGGTCATGGGTTACGGCTACTACATCGGCCGTAACTTTGGGGAGCTTTAACCCGACGTAGCCCGGGTCAAAAGGGTCAAAAAGTACGGCGACTTCGCCGTTTGCACCCGGTTTAGTTTGTACCTTGAGGCAGGCTTGCCCGAGCCACTGGATAACCATAAGCGATAGGCTAATCTTAGCAGCTTTTTAAGGCTTAGACAAGGGTAGGCAGGAGCCCCTCCCTTGCCAAAACCAACCACCTCAGGTAAGCTAGTTTCACCTTAAATTAACTGTCATCTTACTTCATCTGGACGGACAGCCTGCATTCCAGGCCTAACCCCCTCCAGAGCCCGCCGGACGCATTAAAAATCCGGACGCGGTTAAGACGATTTTTTAGTTGCTTGAGCAACTACTCCGACGTAACGTCGGAGTGGGAGCCCAGGCTCCCACCTATGTCACCAAAAAAGAAACTCGAGAACCCCACCTCCAAAATGGCTGAGCTCCTAGCCAAGGAGGAGTATGTGGTTATTCCCCAGACGGGCGATTTGGTTGAGGGGACTATTGTATCAGTTGGGAAACGCGAAGTACGGGTCGACCTGCCTGGCTTTACCACTGGCGTGGTCCGTGGCCGGGAACTGGTAGATGAGTCAGGCGAGTACTCCGAACTTAACGTGGGGGACCGTGTTACCGCCACGGTGCTCGATTTAGAAAACGAGAACGGCGAGCTGGAACTCTCCTTCCGCCACGCTGGACACCAGAAAGCCTGGGGGGCACTGGAAGAGCTCAGGCGTAAGAAAGAGGTGGTTAAGGTCCGCATTATGGACGCCAACAAGGGCGGTCTCATGGTAAAGCTCGGGCAGGTGCCGGGGTTCTTACCCGTGTCGCAGCTCACCGTGGAACACTACCCACGCGTTGAGGGTGGCGACAAAAACCGCATCTTGGAACTGCTCAAGCAGTATATTGGCCAGGACTTTGAAGTTAAGGTGATAACAGTGGACGATGCCGAGGGCAAGCTGATTGTGTCTGAACGCGCCGCCTGGGAGGAAAAGCAGAAAGACAAGCTCGACATGTACCACGTGGGCGACACGGTGGAGGGGAAAATTTCTGGCGTGGTCGACTTTGGCTGCTTTGTGGAATTTGGCACTGGGCTTGAGGGCTTGGTGCACATCTCCGAGCTCGCTTGGCAGCGCATCGACAACCCACGCGAGGTAGTTAAGGTGGGGCAGCCAGCCAAGGCCAAGATAATCAACATCGATGGTTCTAAAATTTCCCTCTCCTTCCGTAGGCTAATTGACGACCCGTGGAAAAAGGTGGCTGACAAGTACAAGGTGGGCGACATTGTGGAGGGTAAGGTCATTAAGGTGAACCCGTTTGGCGTGTTCGTAGAGCTGGACGCCGAAATCCACGCCCTCTGCCACATCTCAGAGCTTAGCGACAAGCCGGTGCAGGACGCCAATGAGTTCGTAAAAGTGGGTGAGACCAGGAAGTTCCGTGTTATCTCCATGGAGCCTAGGGAACACCGCCTCGGGCTCTCTATTAAGGCTCTCAGCCAAAAGCCTAAAGCCGAAGAGAAGCCAGGGCCAGCAGAAGTGGTAACTAAACCAGCTGAGGGCAAGGAACCTGCACCAGTTGAAACGGTTCCGGTGGCGACGGAAGAAACAAAAGCTCCCAACCCAGAACCAGCAACCTAACCTGCCACAGCTAGAGCAAAGCCGCCTTCGTTAGTCGGGCGGCTTTGTGGCGCTCATATGGTATTCATGCTACTTCACCTAAGCTCAAGGGGTGTCGAGGAACAGGCGCAGCACTCTAATACAGCTCACCAGTAGCAGGTTCCACGCCAGCTTCAGCGGAAAGAGCAGTGCAGCCAGAGTTAGGTACGTGAGGTCGGAGCGGGCTGAGGCACGCGCCGAGAAGTAGTGGGTGAAACGTATCACCCCAGAGGTTTCTTGGATAGTTGACTCAAGTGGAAACAGTAGGAACGTCAGCACGTTCCATAGGGGGCGGGGCCGTACCAACACACGCCAGAACCCAAACATAAGAACCGTAGCGCCCCCGGGTGGCAACAAAAACAAATCACGCGAGTACGGTGCCTTACCCTCGGGCAAACGATTAATAACCGTAGAGGCCCGGTAGAGCACGAGCGCGGCAAAGTGTATGAGCACCACTCCTAAGAGGTACACCATGAGCATAGGTTTTCCTTTCTTTGCTTAAAGAGCAGTTTTGTTACACTGTAGGCTAGAGCTTACGGGCCCCGGGCACCCTTGTCAAGACCAGCACACACCCCTATACTGTATAAGCACTACGCAACCGTATGCGCGGACAACTCAAAAACTTCCTCATCATCTTCGCTGTGTTCCTGGTGCTCTACGCCATACTGTCTGGCATAGACTTTTCGGGCGTGAAAGCCGAACACGTGAGCCTAGACCAGGTGGTGAACGCCATTGACGCCGAAACCGTTCAATCCATAGCTATCACTGGTAACGAGCTCCAGGCCACACTAAAAGACGGCAAAACCTTAGTAGCGAGCAAAGAGCCGTCAGACTCGTTGTCGAGCTTAACCAAGAACTACAACATCGACCCGGTAAAGCTCCGCCGTATTAAGGTGGAGGTTAAAGAACCTTCTGGTTTTAGCTACTGGCTCGGCGCCTTGCTGCCGTTCCTGCTGCCGTTCCTGCTGCTGGCTGGGTTTATCTACTTTATGTCACGCCAGATACAGGGCGCCAACACCCGGGCGTTGTCGTTTGGCCAGTCGCGCGCCCGCGAAACCGACTGGCGTGACAAGCGCAACCGCATCACCTTTCAAGACGTGGCTGGTGTAAAAGAGGCCAAGCAAGAGCTGCAAGAGGTGGTGGAGTTTTTAAGATCACCCCAGAAGTTCTTAAACTTAGGAGCCAAGATCCCCAAAGGCGTGCTGCTGGTAGGCCCGCCCGGCACTGGTAAAACGCTGCTGGCGCGGGCGGTGGCGGGCGAAGCGAACGTGCCGTTTTTCCACATTTCGGGCTCAGAGTTTGTGGAAATGTTCGTAGGGGTAGGCGCTTCCCGCGTCCGCGACCTGTTTGCTCGCGCCAAAAAGAGCGCACCCTGCATTGTCTTTGTGGACGAAATTGACGCCGTGGGCAGGCAGCGCGGCACGGGTCTTGGGGGCAGCCACGACGAGCGCGAGCAGACGCTAAACCAGATACTGGTGGAGATGGACGGCTTTGAGCAGGGCACGAACGTAATTGTTATGGCGGCTACTAACCGACCCGATGTGCTAGACCCAGCGCTCCTTAGGCCCGGCCGGTTCGACCGCAGGGTGGTGCTGGACCAGCCCGACATCAACGACCGAGAGGCTATACTCAAAACACATACTGCCAGCAAACCCCTGGCGCCGGACGTGAACTTGCGAGCCATCGCCGAGCGCACGCCAGGGTTTTCGGGCGCAGACCTGGCTAACCTCCTCAATGAAGCGGCCATTCTGGCAGCCAGGCGTAACGAGAAAAAAATTCCCATGGCCGACTGCCTTGAGGCCATTGAAAAGGTGCTCTTAGGGCCTGAGCGCAAGAGCCACATACTCTCTGACCAAGAGAAAAAGGTCACCGCCTACCACGAAGCTGGCCACGCCTTGGTCGCTCACTTCCAGCCTGAAGCCGACCCGGTGCACAAGGTTTCCATCATCTCCCGTGGCCGGGCCGCGGGCTACACCCTGAAGCTCCCCACCGAGGACAAACACATGCACCCGAAGAGCGAGTTTGTGGCTGACCTGGCCGTGATGCTGGCAGGACACGCTACGGAGAACGAAATTTTTGGCGAGGTAACAACTGGCGCCCAGAATGACCTTCGACAAGCTACCAAGCTCGCCCGTTCCCTAGTCACCGAGTTCGGCATGTCGGAAAAACTAGGCCCTCGTACCTTTGGCCTAAAAGAAGAGCTCATTTTCTTGGGCCGGGAAATTTCAGAGCAGCGCGACTACAGCGAAAAGGTAGCGCAGGAGATTGACGACGAAGTGTCGCAGTTCCTCAAAAAGGCCTACCTCAAAGCCCAAGGGTTAATCCGCAAGTACCGCACCAAGCTGGACCAACTGGCGAGCACCCTGATACAGAAAGAGGTGCTCGAGCGCGACGAGTTTGAAGCGCTGATGGCGAGTTAGTCAAAGCTAGAACTTCGCCTACCCCTGGTGTATACTGGTGGCAGGTACTATTAGCCATAAAAACAAAGGAGGACTATGCGCATCTACCGCGATATCTTAAAAACTGCCTGGGCCTTGCTGTGGAAGTACCCCTGGCTGTGGGCCTTTGGACTGTTGGTAGCCCTGGTGGGAAATGGCAATGAGTACGACTCGCTGTTTAGCGCCATAGGCTCCATCGCTGACCAGGGTACCTTCTTAGGGGCCCTGCAGAGCGCCGTGGCCTCGCACACGGTAGAGCAGGTGTGGCACAACGTTGGCTACACCCTCTCTCAAGCGCCAGCACTCTTTGCCTTGGGAGGACTGCTTACCCTAGCCGTGGGCCTGCTGGTGGTGTGGGTCATCACCGTTGCCAAGGGTGGCCTTATCTATGCGCTGGGTGCACTGGACGCTGGCCAGCCGGTGCGGTTCTCACAGGCAGGTGTGGCAGGGGCCAATAGGTTCTGGGAACTCTTTATTCTAAACGTGCTGGCCAAATTCTTCAGCTACCTGGTGGTGCTGGTCGCCTTCCTCCCCTTCCTTATCTCGTTCCTGACCCAGCCCGCGGCCTGGGCGAGCTTCAACATGCTCATTGTTATCTCCTTCCTGCTCTTTGTGCCCCTGGCGCTCATACTCTCGTTCGTCCTGAAGTACGCGGCTATTGAAATTGTGCTCAAAGGTAAGCGCTGGTGGCAGGGCCTAGAGCGGGGTATTAACCTGTTCTTTAGGAACTGGCTCGTGAGCTTAGAAATGGCGGCGGCGCTCTTTGTGCTGAACCTGGTGGTCAGCCTGGTGCTGCTCTTTGTGCTCCTGCCCGACACGCTAGCAATTCGCGACGAGTTGCTGCGGGTAGCGGCCAGTGGCAACACGTTACTCGTTAGTCGCCTCATCCTGACCGCACTCATTTTTGTGGCGGTCGGCACCTGGTTTGCCACCTTTGAGTACGCGGCTTGGATAGTGCTGTTTAGGCGCCTGGAGCAAGGGCCCGTAACGCCCAAGCTGGTGCGCGCTACTGGCGATATGCCAAAGTACCTACCCACCTGGCTCGGTGGTAGGTAAGTAGCAACCATCACTAGGTCTGCCTGCCGTTCAGAAACAGTCAGTAAAGTAGCTTATTATACAAAACAGGCTCAGGTTGATTCATTCAACCTGAGCCTGTGCTTACTGGTTGTGCTGCTCAAGCAGCTTGCGTAACGCGACCTGGGCGGTGCGTAGTTCTTTTTGTGTCGGCTGTCGTGTGGTGACATATTGTTGTAGTAATCGTGAGGCCTGCGCGGTAATAGGTAGCCTATCAAGCCCCACCAGTTTATCGAGCCAGAGGGTACACTCGAGTACTGCCCCAAAAAAGAAGAGCGGGTGGCCAAACCATAAGCTCGTGGCCGAGAAGGCAGCGACTACCTGCAGAACTACTATGGGCAGGAAAAAACGACCACCACACTTTGGGTGAACCGGACTCTCTTGCTGAAACGCTGCCAGACTCGTTGCACCAGTACGCTGGTAGGCAGCTATAGCCATATGCTCTGCTCCATGCCAAGGAGCAATGTACAGCTTACTGTATGCCATGAACAAGAGCATAAACACGAACAGTTCTATCCAGGTTGGGTATGGCACCGGCAGGTGCTGTCCGGGGGCAGAGGGTGTATGGGGGGAAAGTACACCCATGGTCAAGGCAACCAGGATAACAAGCGCGACGACTAAGGCCTGTGACACCTTAATCTTGAGCTGCCCGAGTATAAACAAGAGCACAACTACTAGCCTGGGAATTGGTAGGCGATCGAGCGTATACAAGAAACGAGAGAGCCTGGGCAAGCGCTTAACTTCTGTGCTAATTTCCCCGCTTTGCTGATCGTACCGTGCGGTAACTCGGAATTCATTTGACTGGATGCTGATACGGTGGTCAGACGAAAAACCGCCAATAATTTTAACTTTGGTTTTACTTTTAGACACGGTTACTCCTTGCTAGCACAGCTAGCCATTGAATTTACGGTTTATAATTATAGTCCAAGAACAACCCTTGGACACAGGTAGGGCGCCACGGGTAAGCCATGAACGTTTGGTAAAGAACAGCTGCATTTAACAGGTTAAGCCAGAACTTGTCAAGGGTTTCTTGTTCAGGCTGCCTCAAGCTGCTAGAGTTAAGGCAGAACCTATGCCGAGCAAACCAAAACTCACCCTGGCCAGCGACAAGGTAACAGAAAAATTCTCGAGCAAAATGCACGAGCTCGGAATTAAGGAACGCGAGCACGAGGTAAGCAAACATGCCCAAGCACTGGGGCTACCCTACGTAAACCTGCAGGGCTTTCCGGTGAGCCAAGAGACCCTGGCCCTCATGGCCGAGGCCGATGTGCGCCGGCTCCAGCTGGTACCAATTTTACAAGAGGGGAACGAGATCCGCCTGGGGTGTTGTAACCCAGAGGCCGAGGGTATGGCAGACTACCTCAAAAGCTTGAAGCGCCGCAAACCCGGGGCCAACTTTGTGCTCTACCTTATCTCGCCCCATAGCCTAGAGGCAGTGCTTGAGCTCTATGGCCGGCTACCCAAAGTACGACCGATAACCTCGGGCGTGTCCCTGACTGAAGCCGACCTCAAGCGCTACCAGGGCGCCATGAAAAACTTTGCTGAAGTTAACGAGGTCCTGGGCAGCGCCAGCCTCACCGAACTCGTAGCTATTGTCATCAGTGGCGCGCTGGAGCTTAGGGCCTCGGACATCCACATTGAGGCTGAGCAAAAAACTATTACGGTCCGCTTCCGTATTGACGGCGTGCTCCACACCGTGGCCGAGCTGAAGCACGAGCTCTGGGTACAAGTTGTCTCGCGCCTGAAACTCCTGGCTCACCTCAAGCTCAATGTAAGCTCCGAGCCACAAGACGGCCGTTTTACCATTAGCCTTACGGGCGACACGGTCGATGTTCGCGTGTCCACCATCCCCACGGCTTGGGGCGAGTCAGTGGTTATGCGGCTGCTCCGCTCCTCTGCCACGGGCTTAGAGTTTGACGAACTAGGCTTGCGGGGTAGGGCCTACGAAGTGCTTAAGCGTGAGGTGGGACGCCCCAACGGCATGATTATGGCCACCGGCCCCACCGGCAGCGGTAAAACCACCACCCTCTACGCTATTTTGAATAAGCTCAACAACAGCGAAACAAAAATTATCACCCTGGAAGACCCGATTGAGTACAAGCTTAAGGGTGTAAACCAGAGCCAAATAGACCACGAGGCAGGCTACGACTTTGCTAAAGGGCTGCGGGCGATACTCCGGCAAGACCCGGACGTAGTTATGGTTGGTGAAATTAGGGACTTTGAAACGGCTGACATTGCCGTGAACGCCGCACTCACCGGACACCTGGTTATTTCCACCATTCACACCAACTCAGCTGCCGGCGCCATTCCTCGCTTTCTGGCCATGGGGGTAAAGCCGTTCCTCTTGGCGCCAGCTTTAAACTGCATCATCGGCCAACGCCTAGTTAGGAAAATCTGCTCAGACTGCAAAGCAGAGGTTAAACTCAACGCCGACATGGCCAAACGCGCGCAAGAGCTGCTTAAAAACCTGCCCGCCCAAACAGGCTACAAGGCTAACCCAGCGGCAAACCACTTCTGGCGTGGCCAAGGCTGTGACAGTTGTGGCGGCCTTGGCTACAAAGGCCGCATCGGTATTTACGAGATTATGCCCCTCGGGCCAGAAATGGAACAGCTACTCCTCTCTGGTGGTGCCACCGAGTATACTGTACAGGACCTAGCCGTTAAGCAAGGCATGGTCACCATGGCCCAAGACGGCCTGCTCAAAGCACTGGAGGGTATAACGACCGTGGAAGAGGTCTTCAAGGTAGCAGAGTAAAGAAACAGCCACCCCCAGGAATCGGAGATGGCTGCAAACGAGAGAGGCTGCTTCAGGCGTTCACTACGAACACCTTTTTACCCATGAGTTGGGCTTCCAGATCAGCTGGCAGATTAACGGGCGAGACGATGTTCTCAACCTTGCCATCTTCAGAGATGACGACTTTCAGGTTGGGAAAACGTTCGGGGTCAATGGGTGCTTCTTGCGCACCCGATTCCAGCATGACCTTTACGACAGCTACCGCGTCGGATTGAAATGTTTCGGCGTAGGTCAGTTTACTCATTTCATTTTCCATTTGTTGGGAAGGTTATTTTGCGTTATAAGATGCTAGCAAATTAAACCTTGCTTGTCAAGTACTTCTGGAACTCAACTCTACACTCACGTAAACTCTGCCCGTCGTCCACGAATCTATCACGCTGACCACGAAGGGTGTGTGCTTCATTATACGGGTCTTCATCACCGCCGGCGCGGGTAGCGTAGTTAAAGTCTATGAGCACAGGCTCGCAAGTCTCGTACTCCAGCATAATGTTCCTAAGGTGTAGGTCACGGTGGTGAATACCATTGCTGTGGAGCGTGTTTACCTGCGTTTCGAGGCTGGCCCAGAAACGTTGAAAATCGAACCCAGGTGGTAAGTCTAACCCACCAACTATGATTTGTTCCAGGTTTTGCCCCTTGATGGTTTCCATTACCATAAACTGCTCTCCCTCTTCGGTCGTGAGAGAGAGGATTGGTTTTGGTACATGGACACCGAGTTTTAGGGCTTCAACCTGGTAGCGCATCTCTATGTCGATGTCATGGAGCAGATCAGGCGATGCATTATCCACTACCTGCTTAACACAGTAGTCCTGAAATCGCTCATCATCCCCAAACACGCTTACCACTGCCGTGCGACCACTACCAATTTTCTCGGGGTTGTCGAGCACACGCTGTACGAGCTCATGCGCAATACGCACTGCCTCGCTGTCAGGACCTGCCTCAACAGCAAACTCTTCGTGTTCAATATGGAGCTCTCGGTGCATAGTTAATAATATACAATATCAGGATGTTACTACGCCGTCAAGAAGCATAGGTGCTACTTGGTTATTTGTCTAGAGTACTTAAAAATGATCGTGACATCAGGTAAATTAACCACCTTTCTTTCGTAATCACCCTCGTCAATGATTTCACCTCCTACCGCCGGCATTACACGTGGGCTAATCTTTGTCTTACTGAATAGGCCAACAATCAGGTGTTCTTGTTCTTTGATTATTTGCTCAAACTTAGAAGAACTAATAACACAATCTATTGGCACTTGATTGGAAAGGCCACTCTGAGAACGAAAATTTCTTATAGCGGCAATGATTTCCTGCATAAGTTTAAATGCAAGTAATGCTACCCCATCTTCAATTTTTACACTGGATGGCCATCTTTGCACCATCAGAAATCCTGCACTCTCACCAAACGCTTCTTTCCACAGCACCTCCGTGACAAAAGGTGTGTACGGGTGCCAGAGCTTGAGGAGGTTGGTGAGGAGGTACGAGAGCAGCTCGTCTTTTGCACCCTCAAGCTTAGCAACCTCGAGGTACCAGTCAGCCAGCTCATGCCAGGTAAAATCATACAGCGCTTCACCAGCTTCGGAGAATTGGTAGGTCTCGATTTTCTTGGTTACGAGGTCGATGATAAACCGAAAGCGCGAGAGAACCCATCGGTCAGCCAAAGTCTTAGGTGCCGGCGGCGTGTCAGCCACCTTCACCTCACCAGCACTTAAGAAAATGTAGCGGCAAATGTTCCAGAGCTTATTGACGAAGTTACGGTAGCCGGCAATTTTCTCCTCATAGAGCCGAAAATCATTCCCCGGGGTAGTCCCGATGATCATGGAGAGCCTTAAGGCGTCGGCCCCATACTTCTCGATCATTTCTAATGGGTCAATACCGTTGCCCAGTGACTTTGACATTTTGCGGCCTTGCTTGTCGCGCACCAAACCGTGCAGGTACACGGTACGGAACGGCACCTGCTTTAAAACGTAGCTAGTCATGAGCACCATGCGTGCCACCCAGAAAAAGATTATATCGTACCCTGTTTCCATCACGCTCGTGGGGTGGAACGTTTTGAGCTCTGGGGTTTGCTCTGGCCAGCCTAAGGTAGTGAACGTCCACAAACTTGAAGAGAACCAGGTGTCTAAGGTGTCGTGGTCTTGCTCGAGTTTAGTGCCGTGACAATGCGGGCAGCTTGAAGGTACCTCAAGCGAAACCATCCACTTATTACACTGCGCGCACCTCCAAGCCGGAATACGATGCCCAAACCAAATCTGCCTGCTAATACACCAGTCGTGGAGGTTCTCCATCCACTGGAAGTAGGTTTTCTGAAATTTATCGGGGATAATGTGTATAGCTCCACTGCGTACGGCGCGAAGCGCCAGGGCTTTCAGGGTGCTACGCCTAAACCAACCTTGCTTGAATGGTTTATCAACCGCCACAAACCACTGTTCGCTTGGCATTGGTTCCACCGGCGTGCCACAGCGGTAGCACACTGAAAGGTTGTGGGTGTAGTTTTCGTCAATGTGGTCAAGCAAGCCCTTGCCCTCGAGCTCTTCCACAATCGCCACACGGGCTTGTTTTACATTGAGCCCAGCAAACTTGCCCGCGGCCTTGGTCAATTTGCCATCAGGCCCAATAATCTGCACCACCTCAAGGCCGTACTTTTGCGCCAGATCAAAATCCACAAAGCTGTGGGCTGGAGTTATAGTCATGGCTCCTGTGCCTGTACCCATCTCAGCTACTTTGTCAGCTATCACCCGGGCTTTCACCGTGCCGTCTATCCACGGTACATCGAACGTCTTTCCAATGTACTGCTTGTAGCGCGCATCGTCGGGGTGCACAATGATAACCTTGTCTAGCACTTTTGTTTCCGGACGTGCCGTACCAATAACAATCGGGCCGTACTTGAGGTAGTAAAACTTTGCCTTTTGTTCCTTGTACTCCACCTCATCGTCCGCTAGCGTAGTGCCACAGCGGTAGCACCAGTTCACAATACGTACCCCACGGTAAATAAGCCCGTCCTGGTACAGCTTCACAAACACCTGTTGCACGGCGCGCGACAAGCCCTGGTCTAGGGTGTAGCGCTCCCTGGACCAATCACAACTGGCGCCCATAGCCCGAAGCTGGGTACGGATGGTGCCCTTAGACCCTTCCACAAACTCATTCACCTTACCCAAAAACTCCTCACGAGTGTAGTCGAACCTGGTTTTACCCTCTTCGGCTGTTAACTTTTTCTCCACCACGTTCTGGGTGGCGATGGCGGCGTGGTCAGTGCCTGGTACCCAAAGCGTTCGCCGCCCCCGCAGGCGCCAGAACCTCACCATAAGGTCTTGGAGCGCCAACATGGTGGCGTGCCCCAGGTGCAAAATGCCGGTAGCATTTGGCGGCGGCATGCTAATGGAAAACGGCTCACCCGGAGCTTTCAGGTTATCGGGGTTAAAGTAACCCGAAGCCTCCCAAGCCTTGTAAACGGCCGACTCATACTGTTTGGCTTCGTACGTTTTGGCTAACTCTTTCATACCGTAAGTCTACGCGCTCTAAATAAAAATCCCAAATACCTGAAACAGGTTTTGAGATAAGGTCCCGTAAAGTTTGCTACGCACACCACGGGAGGTACCACCTTATTTCCCCGTGGTCTCGTGAGGCGAGACTTTACGGGGCGCTTCATCTATACGCTGTGTCGGGCGAACCCCGGAGTGCTCTACTAACCCCGCTCGCGGCGGGAGGTTCTGCACTCAGCATGGGACATCTGATATCCCAGGTGCAGCGACATTACTCCGCACCCTGTAAAGTTTAGCCGATACAAGTTACAACGTCAAACTATTGCTTTGCGCCGCAACCTTGTTAACGAAGCAGCTGCCATAGCCCCCAAATCAAACCTGCACCAACGGTGAAAAAGAAGATGAGCATTACCACGCCTGAAATAATGCCATGAACAAGTATCAAACCAAAAGACCGCCAGCCAGAGATACTGTATAGGTCTTGCAAAAACTTAATCATTAACCATAAAACTCCTATGGCAAGGAATATTCTAACTACACTCAAAACGTTTTGACCCAAGCCAAGGCTGGCCAAGAGCAACAGAATCAAAATTTGGACTGCGACTAAACCAAAGTAATATCCCACGTATGAAAATGCCTTAACGGCACTACGGTTTTGCCCACCTAACATTTTAGCAGTCAGCATCATGGTCAGCGCCAGAAACAACATCACCACAATGATCGCGGTGATGCTACCTAGGCCTGCTGCAAGCCGCCCACCCACAAGCGCAGAGATAAATAAAAAGAGCACAAAAAGAGCTGCACCTAAACCGCCTACCAGTCTATAGTTATGTAACAAAGTCGGGCGAGGAGTAGTGGGCGCAGAAAATGGTTGGTCCATAAACTCTCTGTAATAATGGTTAAGTACAGCTTAAGCATAGCACTGGGGCCTATAGGGGTCAATCAAAAAATCCCGCGACCCTGGGCGAGGGACGCGGGATTTCTTTTTTACACCAGTTACTTCAGGGCGTCTTTCAAAGCCTTGCCGGCTTTGAACTTCGGAACGGTGACAGCGGGAATTTGCATCTTTTGCTCTGGGTGCTGGGGGTTGACACCCATGCGAGCAGCACGCTGCCGAGCCGAGAAGGTGCCAAAACCAGTAATGGTAACCTCACCTCCGCTCTTCAGCGTGGTTACAACGGTGTCGGTCATGCAGTCTACCATGTCCTCCGCCTGCTTCTTGGTGACCTGCACCTTTTCCGCTATCTTCTCTATGAGTTCAGCTTTGTTCATGATGTCACCTCCTTTGGCTATAGCTTGTGTTATATCAATGATTAATGGGTGCGGCGTGAGCTGACCTCCGCTGTCTCGCCCCGAAGTTCCGCCCGGGGCGGACACTTTTCGGGGTCACCTCCCCTCAAAGAGTTCTAAACACAGGGTAGCACAGACTTTAGGAAATGTGAATGAAGTTAGTCAAGCGCTCGATTTTTGCCGCCTTGGCGAGGCCTGGGTCTAGGGTTATGAGCATGGCGGTAACCATAGCCGTGCCCACCTCAGCCGGCTCAAACCGAACCGGCCCGCCAGTTAAAAACCGTCCTAGAGAAAGTTCCGTCTTCACCCCCAGCACACTCTCGCGAATACCACACATGCCAATGTCGGTGACGTAGGCCGTGCCTTTCGGCAGCACCCATTCGTCTGCGGTCGGAATGTGGGTGTGGGTGCCAAGCACTGCACTCACCCGACCGTCGAGGTGCCAGCCGAGCGCCACTTTTTCACTGGTGGCCTCAGCGTGAATGTCTACTACCACGCCCGCCACGTTCGGCTGATTTGTTTCTTCGAGAAGTTTGTCGATAGCTTCAAAGGGTGAACTAAACCCTTCGCGCATAAACACCTGGCCCATAGCGTGCACAAGCAGCAGTTCACGGCTCCCGACGTGGAGGCGCACTGAACCTACGCCTGGTGTGCCCGGCGGTGCGTTCAGTGGTCGCAGGAGTTTTACCGAAGTGTCGCCAAGCAGTGCCTGGCCTTCCGGCGTATCGAAAATGTGATCGCCCGAGGTAAAAGCGTCAAAGCCTAACCGTGCAAGCTCACCTAGGGTTTTAAGCGAAGCGCCTTTACCATGTGCCAGGTTGTCGACGTTACCAATGATGACGTCAGGGTTGTGCTGCTCCCGCCACTTTGGTAGCACGGAGCTCACAGCAGTCCGGCCCGCTCGAGCTACAATGTCGCCAAAGAAAAGAATTTTCATGAGCGACAGAGAAGAAATTAACGCGCGTACTCGATCACGCGAGTTTCGCGAATCACGTTCACCTTAATTTCGCCAGGGTACTTAAGCTCTTGCTCAATTTTATCGGCCACGGAACGCGCGAGCTTGGTTGCTTGGTAGTCATCAATCTTGTCAGGCTGCACAAACACCCTGACCTCGCGACCAGCCTGAATAGCGTACACCTTCTCCACCCCCTCAAAGCCCGAGGCCACGTTCTCCAGCTCTTGCAAGCGCTGGAGGTAGTTCTCATAAGTGTCCTTACGAGCGCCTGGGCGGGCACCGGAAATAGCGTCAGCCACCTTATTAATAAGGCCTTCTAGCGTCTTAGGCGAGTCCTCATGGTGGGCAATTGCTAGGTAGGCAACCTCCTCAGGTAGGCCAAACTTTTTCATGATATCGTAGCCGATTTCTGAGTGCGTCCCTTGAATTTCGTGGTCCACGGCCTTACCAATGTCGTGGAGCAGACCGCCCTTGGTAGCCACTGGTACGTTGGCCTTGAGCTCCTCAGCTAAAATTTTAGAAAGCAGCGCTACCTCTTTGGAGTGCTGGAGCACGTTCTGCCCATAGCTGGTGCGGAACTTCAAGCGCCCCAAAAGCTGAATAAGTTTAGGGTCAAGTCCAGCGACGCCCACATCGTAAGCCGCTTCCTCGCCTGCCTTGCGCATGTCGTCGGCCATTTCGCGCTTGGCTTTTTCAATGGCCTCTTCAATACGCCCAGGGTGAATGCGCCCGTCGGCAATGAGTGCCTCCAGCGCTCGCCTCGCCACGTGCCGCCTAATGGGGCTAAAGCCTGACAGCACAATAGCGCCTGGCGTTTCATCCACAATTATCTCCACTCCGGTCTGTTGTTCAATGGCTTTGATGTTCCTACCCTCTTTACCAATGATGCGCCCCTTCATTTCGTCATTGGGGAGCGTCACGACCGTGGTGGTGGTTTCTACCACGTGGGAGGAGGCAATGCGCTCCATAGACGTGGCAATCATGGTACGAGCTCGACGTTCAATTTCCTCGGTGCTGGCCTCTTCAAGCTTGCGAATGCGAACCGTGAGGTCTTCCTTTACCCGCTCCTCAGTGTTGACAAACAGCACGTTCTTAGCCTCCTCTTGGGTAAGGCCGGCTATTTTCTCGAGCTTCTGGAGCTGCTCCTCGCGAATCTTCTTCACCTCTTCGCGGGCAGCTTCAAACTTAGCCTTTTCCTCTTCGGCCTTTTGCTTCTGCCCCTCGAGCTCTAGGAGTTTCTGGTCAAAGACGCTCTCACGCTTCTCTAGGCGCTCTTGGAGATGGGCCACGTCCTTACGACGCGTAGCCTCTTCTTGTTTAGCCTCCTCAATAACTTTTAAGGCCTGCTCCTTGGCGCGAATCTGAATATCCTTCTCCTCGTTCCGGGCTTGATTGATGATGGCCGTGGCCTCGGCCTCGGCCGCGTCCTTACTCCGCACGGCCAAGAGCTTGCGGATAAGGTACCCCACCACCAACCCCACAATGAGGCTAACGGCTATGAATATAGTAGTAAGCACAATAGCTGGCATAAAAACATTCCCCTATTGGTTGTGGGGGCAAGCAGATGACTCTTCAACTGTAGCGCACGTACTGAACTCGCCAAACACGCTCGAGGTACTCGAGCTTACTCTCAAACTTCTAGTCGTTTTGGCTTGGGCCCGACCTAGGGCAAAGTTCAAATACCATAGTGTATAGAAAACCGTATGTAGCGCTACAACCAAAAGGTACTGCTTGCAACCCGAAAACCCTTAATTGGTAACGCCTGGATTATAGCCTAAGCGGCTAAAAAAGGCAAATGGAGCGCACCTCACAGTCCAAAACATTAATAAACGTAAGGGTGCTGGAGCGGAACCCCCTATCGAAAGCCTGCGTCAGGTATCGCCCAATCTACTCACTGGCCGATGGCTTTCTGGTGTGGGGCCTAAAGCAAAAACGCCCCGAAAACGGGGCGTTACCAAAAAGCCAAGAGCCTAGTGTGAGGGCTTAATGATTTTGTCCACGATGCCGTACTTCAAAGCCTCCTCGGCCGTCATAAAGTTGTCACGGTCAGTGTCGCGCTCAATTTTCTCTAAGTTTTGTCCGGTGTGCTTGGCGAGAATTTTGTTGAGCCGGTCCCTAAGCCTTAAAATGTGCTCGGCGCGAATCTTAATATCGGTAGCCTGACCCTCAGCCCCACCCATAATTTGGTGGATCATGACCTCGGCGTTAGGGAGAATAAACCTCTTACCCTTTGTGCCGGCAGACAAAAGCACCGCGCCCATCGAGGCCGCAATGCCAACGCAAATGGTGGCCACGTCGCACTTTACGTACTGCATAGTGTCGTAAATCGCCATGCCGGAGGTTACGAGGCCACCCGGCGTATTGACGTAGAGTTTTATCTCTTTCTTTGGGTCCTGGCTTTCCAAAAACAAGAGCTGCGCAATAACAGCGTTAGCCAAGTTATCGTCAATAGGGTCCCCGAGAAAGATAATGCGCTCTTTGAGGAGCCGAGAGTAGATGTCGTAGGCGCGCTCACCAAACTGCGACTTCTCTACCACCATGGGTATAAGGTTCATTTTGGTAGCCATACAAGGTTAATTTTAAACCTTGGGAGGTAAAAAATCAAGCCCTGGATTTTTAATATGAAAAAAAGAAAACCCTTTGCAGAAATGATTGCAAAGGGTTTTTTGAAACGCGACCAAGGTTCCAAGTGGAACCAAGGACTTACTGCCCAAGCGTCCAAGGCTTGCGGACGGCGGCAAACCACCAGCTGACACCCCAGGCGCGATCATCCCGGCCGACGCGGAGGTCGCGCCTGCCGCCGTGCTCGTCGAGGCAGACAGAATGATAACGACCTTTCTTGTCTTTCCACGTGGTGGCGTACGGCTTCTTCCGCTGCAGGTTAGGCATTTGGGCTCCGAGGGCGAGCGTGGCTCGCGGGTCGAATAGCAGGTCGGGGTGCTTAGCCATAACAACAGCATCAAGCTCCTGCTGGGTGAGGTAACGGCCCTCTTGAAAAAGAACTATCTCGACTGTTTGGGTGCCACTACCGCGGCGGGTGACTTCCGAATCGTCGTCGTCGATGTATTTCCAGTCAGGGTTCACGGCCTTGACTAGTTCATCGAGCGACAGGTCATAGTTGACCGTCACGACGTAGGTGTTGGTGAGCTGGCCAATCACGGCATCGATCTGCGGATTGACTGCGTCTTGCAGCACACCCCCGTTCTTGACGAGCTCTTGAGCGACGGCTCGAGGCAGGGAACGAAACTTCTTGTCGAACAAGCCTTTCAGATGGCCAATCTGGTCATCAGTGGCTAATTCGATGGTCGACGTGTTCTGGGTAGACATCGTCGTATCTCCTTATTTTGTTTGTATTGTCCCGTGGACATAACCACGGGCGTTTGTTAAGATGTCGCCGTACGTACAGGTACGGTAACAAAGTAGTATACACCTAAACCGCGGATTTGTCAATAGGTTCCACGAGCCAACCAGCGGGGCCTTCCACTAAACGACCAGCTACAGTGAAACCAGCGGCTTTCTTGTGTCCCCCACCACCAAACGTTTTAGCCATGGCCGCTACGTCGACATCGTCTCGCGTAGTACGGAGAGAACCCTTGACCGTGCCATCAGCCTGCTCCTTAAGCACCAGCACCGCGCGGTAGCCCTCGAGCTCAGTTAGAAAATTTGCTACACCCTCCAAAGACTCAGCCGTACCACCAAGCTCCTTAAGGTCAGCTTGGGTTATAGCCGTACTGACCAAACCCTGCTCTGGGTCTTCTTGCAACCGCTCCAAAGCTCGACCCCACAGCTTGAGCTCGGTTAGGGTTTTATTGTGGGCTACCTTCTGGAGAACCTCGGACACCAAGGCGCCTTTGAGCAAGAGCCGAGCAGCGGTAGCGAGGGCGGCCTCGTTAGTGGCAGCGTTCACGAATAAGCCAGTGTCGGTAAGGAGCCCCGTGAGGAGACAGGTGGCGACCTTTTGGTCGATGGGGTAGTGGGCGTGCTCAAACCACTGGTAGAGCATGGCGCAGGTGGCGGGCGCCGAACGGTCCACCAAATTTAGGTCGCCGTAGTCAGAGTTGGTAAGGTGGTGGTCGAAGTTAACTGTAGTAAGCCCTTGTGGGCGCGCATCCCAGCGGTCCGCCAGGCCGGTCATGTGCGGTTCGCCAGCATCAACACACAACAGTAAATCGTAACCATCAAAATCCACCAACCTTGGGTCGGTGACTATGGCCTCCGTACCCGGGAGGAACGAGAACGTTTTAGGGACTGGAGCAGGTAAACACGGCAGTACCTCTTTACCCTGGGCCTCGAGCACCAAACGACACGCGGTCACCGCGCCCGTGGCATCACCACAGTTAGCGTGACTTACCACAATAATGCGCTGGCTCTTTTTGACGAGCTCAGTCAGCTGTTTAAAATTGGCTGGTGGTACCATAGGTAAGCGGTAGGGTTCGCTCTGGAACCACGTAGCTTACCCCTACTGCTTAAGTCTGTCAAGCAGGTGCTCTATGCGACCGGCGCGCTCAGGCGTTTCGTCTAAGGTAAGCACCAGTTTAGGCACATGGAACATGGTCAAGGTAGTGTTGAGGTGATGCTGCAGGGAGGGCAACATGCCCGTGAGCAGCGCTAGCACCTCACTCGCCCGTACAAACGGCAGCACGCTCACCTTAACGTGGGCTTCTTTGTAGTCAGGTAGTACTTTCACACGGGTAATAGTGGCCAGGACCCCGGGCGGCAACTCAACTTCGCGAGCTAGCAGCTGGCCAAGCTCAGCTTGGAGCACGCTGGCAAGCTGCTCCAAGCGCCTGGTGCCTGCCGTGGCTTTAGGTGACGACGCGGTTGCGGATTTCTTCATGGTATACCTCGAGCGTATCGCCAATCTCCACCACCGGGTCACCCTGGAACTTTAGGCCGCACTCACCACCTTCAGCTACCTCGCCCACTACCTCTTTCCCGAGACGTACTTCGATGAGCTTACCCTCCACCACAACCTGGCCACCCCGCAGAGCCCGCACCACGGTGCTACCGCGGACCACACCACGCACTACCTTGGCGCCAACTATCATGTCGCGCTTGCCGCGACGGAACACCTGCACCACCCGCACTTCACCAAGCTGACTCCGCACGAGCTCGGGCTTAAGGAGTGTAGTGAGCTGCTTCTTCACCTCATCTAGTAAATCGTAAATGACTTTGTAGGTGCCCACGACCACACCCTTGGCCTTGGCCAACATCTCAGCCTGGGGCTGCAGCGGCACGTTAAAGCCAAGGAGTACGGCGTGGCTGGCCTCGGCCTGGAGCACGTCGTGCTCCGTTATGGTGCCTAAGCCCGTGCGCACCACCTTTACCCCTACACCGTCTTTGGTGAGCGACGCGAGCGAGGCTACAATCGCTTCTCTGGACCCCAGCACGTCAGACTTCAGCATGAGGTTCAGCTGGGCTGCTACCGGCGTCTGGTTTTCAGACTCGCTCTCGCTTTGAATTTTCGGCAGTTCTACGCTCCGCTGGAACTTAGGCGCTTTCCTCAAAACTTCTCTGACTTCGCCTTCATCGGAAGCGACCCTAAAAACCTCACCAGCGCGAGGAGCCTGCTTTAATCCTAGAATACGCACGGGGGTAGAGGGTGTGGCGGCCTTAAGCGTGACGCCCGTGTAGTCACGCATAGCCCTCACCTTACCAGCCACGCTGCCTACCACGAGGTAGTCACCAACGTTCAAGGTCCCTGCTTGAACCAGGGCCGTAGCTACTGGCCCCTCGCCTTTATCGACGTGTGCTTCCACAATAGTCCCCACCGCTAAACGGTTAGGGTTAGCCTGCAGCTTCTCGATGTCAGCAAGCAAGAGCACCATGTCGAGGAGTTCAGGAATGCCCTTCTTGGCCTTAGCCGAAATGGGTACACAAATAGTTTTACCGCCCCAGTCCTCAGGCAACAGGTTGAGCTCAGCCAAAGCTTTTTTCACTCGCTCGATGTCTGCAGTTTCCTTGTCTACCTTATTTATAGCAATGAGAAAGGGGAGCTTCTCGCGCTGGGCAATTTCTATAGCCTCTAGAGTCTGCGGTTGCAGACCGTCGTCAGCGGCGACTACGATAATAGCAATGTCGGCAACTCTACCGCCGCGGGAACGCATGGCGGAAAAGGCCTCGTGGCCTGGCGTGTCGAGGAAGGTCAGGGTGCGGCCCTTTTCGGTAACCTGGTACGCGCCGATGTGCTGCGTAATAGCACCACTCTCGCCAGCAGCCACGTTAGTTGAGCGAATAGCGTCGAGCAAGGTGGTCTTGCCATGGTCCACATGACCCATAACCACCACCACTGGCGGACGTGGCTTGAGCATACTGGTGTCGGACTCTGCTAAGAGCCCGGTTAGAGTAGTGGCTTCTTTCTCTTCAGCTACCTCCTCGTTCGAGGTGGCGGCGGAGGTGGCAAAGCCCAGGTCCTGGGCGATGATGGACGCAGTTTCAAAATCAATGCGCTCGTTAATGGAAGCCATGATGCCGTTCTTGAAGAGCTCCCCCACCACCGTAGCCACCGGCAATCCAAGAAGTGCTGCAAACTCGCGTGGGGTGAGCGTCGGCGGCAGTGCCACGCTACGCTGAGCGGCCGGCTGTGCTGTACCATCGCCCAGGCGCTTTTCCACGATCGCGTACTGGCTGGCCTTAAGTTTCTTCTGGCGCTCTGCCCAGGCTTGGGTAACCTTCTCAGCCACCACGTCGTCTATTTTTATAGCTCGCCGGCCAATATCAAAACCTAAGCGCGGGAGTTCTTCCTTGAGCTGCTGGGTGGGGATCTTTAACTTTCTGGCAAGTTCGGTAATGTTCATGCTGTTCTCTCAAGTTTAGCCTTAAAACTAAGCAAAAGCCCTGTAAAGACTTGTTCTAGTTTACGCTTCCTTGACGTTTCCGTCAACCGCTGGTATAGTATAAGGTCACCTCAACCAGCCTTGACACCTAAGCTGCCCCAGGCTAAGGTGATTCGATTACCTATGGCACTAACCCCTTCAGAACAAGCTAAAGCCTTGATTGTAAAGGCTAAACGAGTCCTCATCACCTTCCCCCCGGGGCACGGTGGCGACGCCGTGGCCTCGGGCTTGGGGCTAGCACGGACCTTGGGTAAGCTTGGCAAGCACGCGGATATCATTTCCCCAGGGTTTGCGCTACCTGGCAGCCTTCGCTTTCTCCTGGGCGCTAAAGACATAAAAACTGAGGCCAGGGGCCTCCGGAAGTTTATTGTTTCTGTTGGCATAGAGCGCACGGGGCTTACCGACCTAAGCTACAGTGTCGACCACGACAAGCTCCACGTTTACCTCACACCCCAACGCGGCGCGCTCACGAGCTCTGACCTTACCACCCAAAACGCGGACTTTGCCTACGACCTTATTGTGGCCGTTGATACACCGGACCTTAAAACGTTAGGTGAGCTATTCGCCAGCAACACCGAGTTCTTCTACCAAACTACCATCCTGAACCTGGACCACGCGACCGCCAACGAGCACTTTGGCCAGGTGAATTTGGTAGACTTCAACGTACCATCTACTGCCGAAGTGGTCTTCCGTTTGATCAAAGAGGTGGCACCTGAAACGATTGACGCCGATATAGCTACCTGCTTCTTTGCCGGGTTAACCAGCGCCACTAAGAGTTTCACCAGCGCCCTGGTTACACCTGACACGCTGGCACGTGCAGCTGAGCTGGTCTCTCTAGGTGCTCGGCGCGACGAAGTGGTGGGGCACCTCTACCGCACCAAACAACTTACCACCTTAAAGCTCTGGGGGAGGGTGCTGGCGCGGCTAAAGAGTGACTCCAGCCGTAAGCTCGTCTGGTCACAGCTTGTACCAGATGACTTCACCAAGGCAGGAGCCGGGGAACACGAGCTCCCAGGTGTTATTGATGAGCTCATCACTACTGCGCCTGAGGCAGGCTCGGTCGTGCTACTCTACGAACTGAACGCAGGAACTACCGTGGCTATTCTGTCAGCTGGACAAGGTCGGCATGCACTGGAACTCATGAAGCCATTTGACCCAACCGGCGACCGACACCGTGCCAAGGTGGTACTCATAGGTAAAGCTGTACTCGAGGCTGAGAAGCTCATTATTGAGCACCTCAAGAATGCCATACCAGCACTTGAGTAGCCTGCCAGGTGGTGATAGAATGGCAGGGCTACACGGAGGTATGGACGGCGGGTTTGGGGCGAGTAGCTCAACGGTAGAGCAGCCGTCTTATATACGGCCGGTTCATGGTTCGAATCCATGCTCGCCCACCAGGGGTGTATAGCTCAGTTGGTTAGAGCGTCACATTGACATTGTGAAGGTCCGTGGTTCGAGTCCACGTACACCCACCATTAGATAAGCAAACCCTGTCCTAGGGGCGGGGTTTTTGTTATGGTGATGGTATGAAACCTGAGCTCCGCAAAATGCTCCCCGAGGCCCTTCTTAAGCTAACTCAGGGCCTAACCCAAGACCTCACTGGCAGTGAGGTCTACTTGGTTGGTGGGGCGGTGCGCGACCTACTGCTCGGGCGCGAAACCAAAGACTACGACCTGGTGGTGAGGGGTGTTGAGGCTAAAAAACTTGAACAGTGGCTGGCAAAGAGCGGCACAGTTTCCCTGGTTGGTAAAACCTTTGGCGTGTTTAAGTGGCAGCCTGAGAGCTGGGCCGGCGAGGTAATTGATGTGGCACTCCCAAGGACTGAGCACGTAGTCCAAGGCACGGGCCAGTACCGGGATTTTGAGGTACAGAGCGACACTACACTCTCAATAGAAGTCGACCTCTCACGACGCGACTTTACCATAAACGCGCTGGCACTAAACCTTGCTTCAGGCGAACTCGTTGACCCGTACAACGGGCGAGTTGACCTGGAACAAAAGGCTATTCGTACGGTAGGAAAACCGGAAGCGAGGTTCACTGAAGACCTGTCGCGCACCTTGCGCGCGCTTCGCTTCGCCTGCCAGCTGGGCTTTACTATTGAGGAACAAACGTGGGCGGTGCTCAAAGCCAAGGCCGAACGCACAGCCTTAGGCAAACACAGCGACGACTTTCTGGTGCCCCGTGAAGTCATGGCGCGCGAACTACTAAAAGCACTGGTTAGTAACCCTAAACGAGCGCTCGAGCTCTTGGATGAGAGTGGCTTCCTACCACACCTATTGCCCGAGGTGGTAGCTATGAAAGGTTGTCCGCAGCCACCTCAGTTCCATAGTGAGGGCGATGTATTCCAACACACCAAGCTCGCGCTTGCCGCACTGGCATCACCTAGCTGGCAAGAGTTCTTCGGCAGTGCGAAACCATCACTCAACACTGTAGTCGCTACCTTACTGCACGACATCGGCAAACCCCTCACCCTCAAGACTCCCGAACGTGATGGCGTAGACCGCATTCGCACCAACGACCACGACACGGCTGGCGCAAACTTAGTGCCTAAAGTGTGTGAACGGCTAAAACTTTCAAGCTACGTCGACCCTGAACGCGGACAGGTAGAGCCTGAGGTAGTAACCTGGCTGGTGCAGCACCACCTCATTTTGGTACACGGTAAACCCGAAGCCCTAAAACCTTCCACTATTTACCGCTACTTCCTCAAAGATGCACCTCGCGGATTAGCGCTGCAGCAGCTCATTTTTGCCGATGCCTCTGCCAGCTGGCCAGAACAGGGTAAACCGAGCGCGGAACTGCTAGAACGCCTGCGCGCTCGTTTACCAGAGATAGAGGCTAAGCTTACCACCGGCAAGCTCCAGCTTCTCATGTCAGGTGATGATATAATGAAAGCTTTTAGCCTTTCCCCCGGGCCCAAGGTAGGCGAACTCCTGCAAGCGCTCGAGGAGGCACAGCTCGAGGGCACGGTGAAAACAGCCGAGCAGGCTAAAGACTTTCTACACACTAAGCTATGAAGCAAGACTTTCCTGTTCCTGAGCTCACGGGCCCCACCCGCCTCGACAAATTTCTGGTCCAAAAACTAACTCGTTTGTCGCGTAGCTTTATCCAGCACGCTATTAAAGCTGGCAAGGTGCTCCTTAACGGGAAACGAGTTCCAGTACACCACTTCCTAAAACCTGGCGAGGTGGTAACAGTGGACGTAGCTGAGCCTGAAACACCACACGCACTAACTCCAGCGCCCGAAGTCGCTTGGAAGTTAATTGCAGAAACGCCTGACTACCTAGTGGTGGAAAAACCGGCTGGCGTAGTCGTGCACCCCGCCGCTGGCGTACACGAGCCAACCTTGGTAGAAGGGTTACTCGCCAAGTACCCAGAGCTCGCAGGTGTGGGTGACGACCCAACCCGGCCGGGGCTGGTCCACCGATTAGACCGCGATGTCTCAGGCCTCATGGTAGTAGCGCGCACTCCTGAAATGTTCCAGTGCTTGAAAGAACAATTCCAAACCCGAACCATTACCAAGCAATACCTAGCGCTGGTGGTTGGTCGGGTAACACAAGAGGAGGGCACCATCAACTTCCCCCTCGCCCGCTCCAGGAGCAAACATGGTAAAATGGCAGCTAGGCCAGAGAGCTCAGGTGATACACATGAAGCTATTACTCACTACGAGGTGGTGCAGCATTTTCAACAAGCTACGCTCCTCCAGGTGACCTTAGAAACCGGGCGTACCCACCAAATACGTGCTCACCTGAACGCGCTTGGGTACCCCCTAGTAGGTGACCCCCTCTACCACCCCAAGCACCTAAACTTCAGAGCTACCCCCGGCCGACTCTTCCTCCATGCAGCGAAGCTCGCTTTCAATGACCTCACAGGCGAGCATCAAGTATTCGAAAGCCAGCTCCCCCCAGAGCTCAACGAATTCCTTGCTAAGTTGAGGTAAACGTATGATCGTAACTATCTCCGGCACACCAGGCAGCGGCAAGAGCACCCTCGCTCGCGCCTTAGCGCACAAGCTCAACTACACGTACCTATACATGGGTGGCCTGAGACGCGAGATAGCGCGGAGGCATAACTTAACCTTGGCTGAACTTAATACGGTTGGTGAAACCGAAGCGTGGACCGACCGAGAAGCCGACGACTACCTTCGCGCTGAGGTAGCCAAACAACCAAACAGTGTGGTTGATAGCCGTACAGCGTTCTATTTCTTTCCCCATTCTTTCAAAATATTTGTCACGGTAGCGCCTGAAGTTGGCGCGCAACGTATTTGGGGCGCGCTCCAAAAAAACTCAAGGAAGCGGAACGAAGCGGCGGCCCTCCACTCGGTTGAGGACGTAGTACGGGCGAACCAAGAACGCATGGCCTCTGATAGGCTTCGCTACCACAAGTACTATGGTATAGAGAATGGCATGGACTATAAACACTACGACCTCGTACTCGACACTACCAACCTAAACCCAACTGAAGCCCTAGACGCGCTCTGGCAGCAGGTAGCTCCACACCTCGTCACCTAACCTCTATGATCAGCCTCATCATTCCCACCTTGAACGAAGCCCGGGGCCTACCACGTCTCCTGTCGAGCTTTCCGCCACACCTCAGGTCTCGCTTCGACCTTGAAGTGGTGGTCTCTGACGGCGGCAGCACCGACCAAACCCTCGAGGTGGCCAAACAGTTTGGTGCTCGTATCGTACAGCACACTGCTGATACACCGCAGACTATCGCTGAGGCCAGAAACTTGGGAGCCACCAGAGCGCGGGGCGAGGTGCTAATCTTCATGGACGCCGATTCAACTATCTCTGAACCCGAACACTTCCTACAGCGAGTGCAGGAAACTATGCGCTCCCCCAAAATTGTGGCGGCCACGGTGCGCATAGAAATCGCACCCGAGCTCCGCACCCTCACTGACCGTTTCTGGCTCATGGTTTTCAACCTCACGTTCCGGTGGTCAAATGCCTTGGGCCTGGGTACGGGCCGTGGCAACTGCCAAATTGTGCGCCGTCGGGCGTTTACCAAGGTCAGCGGCTATAACGAAAACCTAGTAGCGGGCGAGGACTTCGACCTGTTCCACCGCCTGGGGCGGTTAGGGCACATCGCCTTTCTCTGGGACGTGGTGGTCTACGAGTCACCGCGGAGGTTCCGGCACCTAGGCTACGTACGCACCTCGGCCCTCTGGTTTATAAACTTCCTCAGTGTTCTCCTTACTAAACACTCATGGTCTAAACGCTGGCAGCGGGTAAACTAGGCAAGCCTTGACGTATGCAACAAAAACCGCTATCCTAAGTAAGCCTTAGAACCTAAGATTTCTCCCTATTTCGTATGACTACCGAAGCTTCAACCACCCGTTTTGATAACATTCAACCCGGCCAGCTGGTACGAGTGCACCAGCGCATTAAGGAGCAAAACAGCAAGGGTGAGGACAAAGAGCGTATCCAAATTTTTGAAGGTACCGTACTCTCCCGTCATGGTGGTAGGGGTACAAACGCCACCATCACGGTACGTAAAGTTTCCGACGGCATTGGCGTGGAACGCATCTTCCCCCTTGAACTCCCCACCCTCAGCGAGATTGAAGTGGTAAAAACCTTCAAGACCAACCGCGCTAAACTCTACCACCTCAAGGGCTACCAAAAGAAGCTCAAAGAGGTGGTGGCCAAAGCTTAAGTTTACAGGCGGACGTGGCGGAACTGGTATACGCGCAGGCTTGAGGTGCCTGTGGGGGCAACCCCGTGGAGGTTCAAGTCCTCTCGTCCGCACCACCTCGTACAATGCGGGGACGCTTAGCTCAGCTGGTTAGAGCGTCTCGTTTACACCGAGAAGGTCGGGGGTTCGAATCCCTCAGCGTCCACCATGAAATATGTGCTCGTCTTACTCACACAACTTCATGGCAAGCCATGAGCACATACTTCATGCCCTGAAGCGGTGCCCAAGACACCTACTTCAGGGCAACACTAACGCTTAACAGCTATGCATATCGTTGTCGGGCTCATCATGGTAGCAGTTGGGTTTTTGCTCGTTTGGAAAACTGAGTGGTTGGTAGAAAACTTTGGCCACGTCGACTGGGCTGAACAGCACCTCGGCTCAGATGGCGGCACCAGGCTGTTCTGGAAGCTTATTGGCATACTCATCATACTCATAGGCTTTGGTACCCTAACCGGTATTTTCCAAGATATCTTAGTTATCACCTTAAGCCCCCTGTTCCGAGGGGTCCAGAGCTAGCTCACGGGCCGATAGCTCAGCCCCGATGCCCTGGTCGGGGCTCCGACAGCTGAGCTCGTCGGAGCTGGTAGAGCACCGCCTTTGTCCCAAAGCACTAGGCCTATCTACATTGACAAAAGACATCGGGATCCCGACTGATTTTGGTGGGCCCGTAGCTTAGTGGCAGAGCATCCGGTTTGCATCCGGAAGATAGGGGTTCGATTCCCCTCGGGTCCACCACATGAGCCCACCAAAATCCATCGGGACAACGTGTGGGGGTCAGGGGTTCGAATCCACTTCGGTCCACCAGCTTATCAAAAATTATAAGCAGTAACCCTGAGAAGGTAACTGTTGTTTTTGTTTTTACTAGGCTCTGGACTTCGTTACAGAATTGTGCTACTGTCCAACCAGAAAATTGCACCTACACAACCACATATAAGAGGAATGCACCATGGAACAAACAGATTGTTTTTCTTCGTATACGTATAGCGAAGGCAAAACAGGTGGTGGCCAGTTAGTTGAATTCACCTGCCCGCCTGAAGCTGCCGCAGACGTTAAGGCGTTCTTACAACAGAACGTCCGCACCATCAACCCTCCAACTACCTATAAAACCAAGGCCGGACATGGCGCGTACGGCATGTACAGTCGCTATAGCATCAAGCAGCACAGGTACGCTGGCGGCGGCCCAGACGAAGGGGGCAGCTGGGGCTACATTGAAATTCTCGAAATCAAAAACCCGCCAGATGGCCGCTGGGGTATTATCATCAATGAGTGCACAAGTTTACAAGGCGGGGTGTTCAGCGAATGGGAAACGCTGAAGCAGGCGCGGGCAGCGTTTACCAAGTGCCAGAGCACTCTGAGCACCGAGAACGAGTTCCCCAAGCTTCCCGGGTTCAAGCGCCGTGTTGTCTGTGGCGCACTCAGACCGTGGTTCTACGCCATTGGCGACGAAGAGCTCATAGGCGACTACTCCTTCCCTGATGGCTGCAAGACGATGCCGTATACCGCTTTGGCCAACAATTCGTGGTCATTAACGACGACGTGCCGGCAATAAAAACCTGCATGGGCACCCGCATTATACGAGAGAAATCTAATCAGTACTCCCCCTTCCCCCACGAGAAGGAACGAGAACACATCTACCGTTTGGTCTACTGGGATGACGGAAGCGTATGGGACGAGCGCCAGGGTGGTACCCCACCTCGAGCGATGGAGAGAGGCGAAGAGTGGGTCACGGAAGCGATTCACCAGTTCAAGCAGCTTCTAGCTGGTAAGATCACTAAGTTCGCCATTAACTTTACCGATGGCAACACGTTTGTCGGCAGGTTAACACGAGCACACCATCGTGCCCCGTGTGCAGAAGGTCGCTACTTCATCACCGCCCGACTTAAGGGTAAAAAGAAACTCCGAGAAGGCTGGGTGGACTTTAAGCCGAGCCCGCAAGCCCCTGACGTCGTTCAGCACGTCACCCAGCGCCTTGCCCAAGGTGGGCAGATGGTTCAACACATCGAGGTTAAAGACTGCCAAACAGAGAAGGGCGGCAAGAAGTGGTCCGGGGTGTTCTTTCATCCCCCACACTAATACGGTCAGAACAGCGAGTTGGCCGTGGCATAATTTCATCCAGATTATGCCACGGCTTTTTTAATCACCACTCCACGCAGTACCGCTGCAACGAGATTGCGGTGACCTCTAGTTGTAAAAAGTTTTCCACAGGCTTGTAACTCGACAAAAAATCTGCTATAATGGGTAGTAGATTAGTGGATATTAAAAGTTAGAGGTACTTCAGGAACAGTTTTCTGTTCACCCAGGCCTCTAACTTCAGCACAAATGGTAAGGAGGTGAGACAGATGGCAAAGAAAAGGAAGATGAAAAAGACTAAGAAGATGACTAAGAAGCGCAAGAGCAAGAAGCGCCGCTAGTTCTCATCTTGATCTGAGATTCCTACAAACCCCACGCTTGTCGTAGCTACGCTAGATCTCACGTAGTGATGACAAGTGTGGGGTTTGTGTTTTGTCTATGGGGCCATAACCTAGAGTAGCGTTGCCTGTGGCGCCTCATCGGGTTCAAATAGGGCTATATGCCCGTACTCGCCATCGTACCCAGGCTGAATCGATGCCACCTTAGCTTGTCGCAAACGGCTAATCGCCTCGACTACACGAGGAGTAGTGACCTTACCAAGTTCAGCTAACGGCGCATCAAGCAGCGCTTGCAGCTCACCGCTGCCGGTGGAAACTATATTCCAGTACTCAGCTTCCACTGTCTTAGTAGCACGACCTTTTACACCTTGGGCCTGGGCAATCACCTTATCAAGCTCAATAAGACTTGTGAAGGGTAGTACACCAGTGGGTTTGGTACCTGGCGTTCTATCGGCCAGCTCGTCCACACGGTTCAGCACGCCAATAGTTAGGGGTCGGCCACACGTGGGGCAGATACCTTTTACCTTGGCTGACTCTTGCGGTGACAAGTACACCTTGCACTCGCGGTGGCCATCAAAGTGGTATCTGCCTTCATCAGGGAAAAATTCTATGGTGCCAGCGAGCCGGAGGGGTAGGTTTTTATCTTCGCCTGCGGCTACGGCGCGTGGGCTACCATGGCGGATAGCATTCATAACTGTATCGTAGGAAAGCTCATCGCCTTCAAAAATATCGGCCTCACGCCCGAGGTTTGGGAGTGAATGTGCATCGGAGTGAGAAACCAGAGCAACGTTGTCGAGTGCACTCACGCGCCAATTCATTGCCGGATCGGACGATAACCCGGTCTCAATAGCAAAAATGTGCTTCGACATACCTTCAAAACACTCGTCGATTGAATTATAACCCGACTTAGAACCAAAAATAGCAAACCACGGCGTCCAGGCGTGGGCGGGAATGAGCACACTCCGGCTGTCTATATCGAGCATGAGCTTAAGCAGGTCTTGCGATGAAAGCCCTAAAATAGGGCGCCCGTCAGCTTTAAGATTCTTACCGAGTTTCGTTAACTCTTCATTGAGTTTAGCGACTGCTTCTAAGCTTGGCATGTACAAACAGTGGTGCACACGCCTAGTCGCTTCACCGTGCTTGTAGATACAAGCCACCTCGGTACCACATATGAAGCGCACGTCGACCTCGGTTTTAGGTTTAAACCTGGGGTCGTTGAGCCTAAACTGAGGCTTGAGGCGGTACAAACCGGCCTCGGCTGGCTCCAGCTTTTCTGACAGGTCGGCAAACCATTTGGGGTGTGTAAAATCGCCTGTGGCTACCAGACCAATACCCTTAATACGGCACCACAGATCGATATTTTCTACCGTCAGCTGTGGCGAGCACGCTCGAGCATAGCGCGAATGGATGTGGAGGTCGGCATAAGTGCGCATAAGGCTATTTTATCAGAGAATGGTAGGGTGTGGAATTAAAAGAGCCCGAGGAAAACTCTCCAGGGGCTCAAATATAACAACGAGGCATCGGTTACGTTTTTGGACGAAGGAGAAATACAAAGGTATTGTGATCGTCAAACATGTCATCGTCATCACCGCCATCGTCAGCATCGAGGTACAATACGTCATCATCCCCATGGACCACCCGGAAAATGGCCCGGTGACCCATTGAGCTATAAATAGGCTCCATGCCAATGCGTAACCATTCTTTTGCCGGTTGGTCGAGATACTGCTCGCGTAGTGCTGGCCCGACTTCACTGGGGCAAAGCTCAACCACGTAACGTTTATCGTCGATCACCACCTCAGAACCAACCACCTTGCGACAAATTTCGCCAAATTCAGTAGGCTCAGCAAACCCAAGCTCTGCTACCGTAATACCGCCGAGCAAAACGGTCATTGGGTCTGGGGCGGTAGTGAAGGCGGCTTTAGTCATGAGATCCCGAGCTGAATCGGTAGTGACACAATGATTGCTCTCTAACGAGCGTACAAAAACAGAGGCCTTCTCATGCCTCCCTAAGTTAAGGTTCCATGTTCTCCATGACATCTTGATTCTCCTTATGGTTTGTATGGGTTTCGGTTTTCTATATGTTGCAATACATGAGGTACAGAATTCTCGCGCTGGCCTACTTTCCCACAGACTAATGTCTGAGTATCATTGGCGCAAATGGGCTTAACTGCTCTGTTCGGGATGGGAAGAGGTGTTGCCCCATCGCTTGAAGCACGAGAACTCTATACCCCAGTGGCCGGGGTGGTCGCCAAAAGCGTGACCTGTTTTTTATTTTACTGCCCGAAGAAAACTGGCGGCGTGAGGTAGAAAATGACTCCTACCACTCCCGTAATCAGGAGAAGCCCTACGCTCAAGCGTAAGCCCTCTAGTTTGATATTCAGCATGAAAGTATTATAGCATATAATGCGCACTCCGTCAATTCCACCCCTGAGAGGAATAGCAGAATGTACACCTACTCGTTCTTGTGGTTAAACCATCGGCCGATTAGTATGGCTCGGCTAAAGCCCTTACGGGCCGTACACCTGCCACCTATCAACCAGGTATTCTCCCTGGTGCCTCAACGAAACCTAATCTTGAAGACGGCTTCGCGCTTAGATGCTTTCAGCGCTTATCCGTGCCGAACGTAGCTACCCAGCAGTGCTCTTGGTAGAACAACTGGTACACTAGAGGTTCGTCCTTCCCGGTCCTCTCGTACTAGGGAAGAGCCTTCTCAAGTTTCGCACGCCCACGACAGATAGGAGACCGAACTGTCTCACGACGTTCTGAACCCAGCTCGCGTACCGCTTTAATTGGCGAACAGCCAAACCCTTGGGACCTTCTCCAGCCCCAGGATGCGATGAGCCGACATCGTACTCGTTTCCACATTTTCATGTGGCGTAGACTATATCTTCATCTTGCACTGGATAGTAGCGGATGCGCCCAGGGCGCACGTGATCCGCATAATCTCAGTTTTCAGGTTGCAAGCGTCGGCGTGTTATCCGCCAGTTGGCGGATCTCCCCTTTCGGGTCAGTCGTTACGGGGTCAATCCGCCCTAGGGCGGACGACTTCCCACGGTGTTGCCGGCTCCGACGTTACGTCGGAGTGACGGGTTCACCGTTATAAGCCGAATTTATGGTCTTTTGTCCTATCTAATTCAATTGGTTTAGACGAAAAGTTATGGATGAACATCGCTGCTGCATGCACCCCGATATGTTAAGGTGCCAAACCTGGCCGTCGCTGTGGACGCTCGGGCCAGATCAGCCTGTTATCCCCGGAGTAACTTTTATCCGTTGAGCTTCGACCATCCTATATTGGATCGTCGGATCACTAACTTCTGCTTTCGCAACTGCTCGGGTTGTCGCCCTTGCAGTAAAGCTGGCTTGTGGGTTTGCCCTACCACTCCCGTTTCCATCGGGAGCTAGCCAACCTTAGTAAACGCCTCCGTTACATTTTAGGAGGCGACCGCCCCAGTCAAACTACCTGCCAGATACTGTCCCCTGACCGGATAACGGCACAGGGTTAGAACGCTACAGACATCAGGGTGGTATCTCACTGTCCACTCAGCCCCAACCAGGGTCAAGGCTTCAGAGTGTCCCACCTATGCTGAGCAAACGGCTCTAGCGTCCAATACCAAGCTGTAGTAAAGCTTCACGGGGTCTTTTCGTCTAGCCGTGGGTAACCCGCATCTTCACGGGTCTTGCAATTTCACTGAGTTCCTCGTTGAGACAGTCGTCAACTCGTTATGCCATTCGTGCAGGTCGGAACTTACCCGACAAGGAATTTCGCTACCTTAGGACGGTTATAGTTACCGCCGGCGTTCATCAGCGCTTCAGTTCAAGGCTGCCTCCGCCTTGCGGCGGAATGACCTCTCGCTTTAACGTTCTGACACTGGCCAGGCATCAGCCCCTATACATCGCCTTACGGCTTAGCAGGGACCTGTGTTTTTGGTAAACAGTCGGTTGACGTCTTTTACTGCGCCCCGTCTTAAAGACAGGGAGGCCTTATCCCGAAGTTACGGCCGTTGTATTGCCGAGTTCCTAAACGAGGATTCTCTCATACACCTGAGGCTACTCGCCTCACCCACCTGTGTCGGTTTACGGTACGGGTACCGCTGGGTTAACTCTAGGAGGTTTTCTTGGTTCTGTCTCCGGTTCTATTGAGTCCATGTTGCCACTTCCTCTGCGCCCTGCCCCGTGGCTGGCGCTGGACGGATTTACCTTTCCAGCACCACGCGGCCAGGCACGTGCATAACCAAATCACGTAGAACCTTACTCAAAACGTCACTCCATTGAAACCCGGCGGTAGGGCAGGAATATTAACCTGCTCTTCCATCGCCTACGCCTTTCGGCCTCGGCTTAGGATCGCCTCACCCTGGGTCGATTTGCGTTGCCCAGGAAACCTTGGGTTTACGGTGGACCGGGTTTTCACCGGTCTTTGTGTTACTTATACCAACATTCGCACTCCTCTGCACTCCAGAGCGGGTCACCCCTACTCCTTCAGCGCACAGAGGACGCTCCTCTACCGATTACTCGTTCCGGAGAACGTGTAATCCCACAACTTCGGTACTCAGCTTAAGCCCCGGTACATTTTCGGCGCCAAGTCGCTTGACCAGTGAGCTGTTACGCTTTCTTTAAAGGATGGCTGCTTCTAAGCCAACCTCCTGGTTGTTTGAGCGACGAGACCGCCTTTCAGACACTGAGCTGAGATTTAGGGACCTTAGTTGGTGATCATGGGCTGTTTCCCTTTTGAGCGGTGAAGCTTAGCCCTCACGCTCTGACTCCATACCTTACTGTTCCTGACATTCGGAGTTTGGTTGGGTCGCCTAGGCTTGCGCCACGGAGACCCATTCAGTGCTCTACCATCAGGACAGATAGTACAGGCTAGCCCTAAAGCTATTTCGAGGAGAACCAGCTATTACCAGGTTCGATTGGAATTTCTCCACTAGCCACAAGTCATCCCCGTGTTTTGCACAGCACGTGGGTTCGGGCCTCCACACCGTTTTACCGATGCTTCACCCTGCTCATGGCTAGCTCACCTGGTTTCGGGTCTAGTGATAGTAGCATTTGAGTAAGAAGAGCGAGTCGTCAGCCCTAAGGCGTACGCCCCACTCTTCAAACTCAGGTCGACCTTGCGGCCTCGCTTTCACTGTGACTTCGTCCCGTAGGACTTAATCGTGCTGCTACCAGCTAACTCGTTGGTTCATTCTTCAATAGGCACGCCGTCACGCACCACTCCAGCGCAGGTTCGCCTATAGCTCGATACACGCTGCCGCTCCCCCGAGGGGGATATCGCACAAGCTCGTTCGCAGCTATAAGACAAAAACCTACGCTAGAGTGGTAAGCGCTCCGACTCCTTGTAAGCAGATGGTTTCAGGTACTATTTCATCCCCCTCACCGGGGTGCTTTTCACCTTTCCCTCACGGTACTCGTTCACTATCGGTTATGGAATGTATTTAGCCTTAGCGCATAGTCGCGCCAACTTCCCACAAGATTTCACGGGTCTCGTGGTACTCAAGAGAAGTAACTAGGAGCACAAAACTCCTTTCGCTTACAGGGCTATCACCTGCTGTGGCTGGCCTTTCCAGACCATTCAACTAGGAAAGTCTTGCCTTTTAGTCTCCCCCTGAAGTTCACTCGTCTCCAGGACGCTACCTTCTTACAACACTTACTACAACATTGGCCGAATGAGCCTACACACCACACGTTGTAACTATCGTGAGACAGCTCCATCACGTGGCGCAAGCCGTAGAAAGTTTAGGCTGATCCCGGTTCGCTCGCCACTACTACGGGAATCAGTGGATCAGTAACTCCTGACCACAACAGCTGTTGTGTGGCAACAAGAGTTACTAAACCACGTTATCGGTGTTCTCTGTTCCTCTGGGTACTTGGATGTTTCAGTTCCCCAGGTTACCTTCACTACCCTATGTATTCAGATAGTGATAATCTGATCTTCCATCAGATTGGGTTACCCCATTCGGACATTCCCGGATCACAGGTTGCTTGCCACCTCCCCGAGACTTTTCGCAGGCTGCTACGTCCTTCATCGTCATTCCATACCAAGGCATCCACCGTCTGCTCTTAAATGCGGTTTAACCACAAGAATGAGTAGACTTACCCTGAAGTCACCTTATATTGGGTGTACTTCATGGGTCATTCTTGTTGCTTCATGCTTGATACTCTATTTCTCTCTCTGTATTCAGTTGGTAATGAACGTTCCTTTAAAACCCTCTGGCAACAAAAAGTCGCTTGTTTCCAAGCGACTAGAGGTGACAACAAGAGAAGCTACAACCTCAGTCGGGTCGCTTGGCTAAAAATAAGGACTTCGTGTTGCTCATAGGGTGTAGAAGTGCCCTGTGGATAACTCTTTAGGGCTTAGGTAGTATACC
>CAYVOI010000003.1:0-2856 GCA_964453605.1 uncultured Gammaproteobacteria bacterium
TGACATTGCCAAGCGAGGACAGGCCCGTGACCGAGAGGGTGCCGGAGAGGGAGGCAGAGGTACCGGAGAGGGTCGCGATATTGCCCGTGCCGATATTGAGGGTGGTGATGGTGCCACTGGTCCCGGTCAAGGAGGTGAAGTTCAACGCCGTGGTCGTGACACCGGAGAAGGTGGCATCAGCTCCCGTGAGAGTGCCCGTGAGGGAGAGGGTGTTGGCAGAGAGACTGGCCACATTCCCCGTCCCGATATTGAGGGTCGTGACCGTGCCGGAAGTGGCTTGGAAGGAGGTCGAGAACAAGGCCGTCGCCGTGGCATTGCCCAGGACGGAGGAGGTGAAGCTCCCGGTATTGGCCGTGAGGGTGTTGGCATTGAGGCTTCCCGCGGCAAAGGTGGTGATGGTCGAGGAATTGGCGGTGAAGGACGTGGCGTTCAAGGAGGTTGCCGTGGCATTGGTGGCAACGAGGGCACCCAAGGTGGTGGTCGCGGTCACGTTGAGCGTGCCTGTCGCCGTGAGGTTCAGGGTCTGGATACCTCCGAGGGCATAGATGATGTTGGTCGTGGATGCCCCATTGTTCGTGATCTGCTGGAGGGTGGAGGTGGATTGGGCGATGCCAGGGCAATTGGTCCCATTGGCCAGACAGACATTGCTGCCATTCACGGCGATGGAGGTGGCGAAGATGTTGGTCGAGGAGACCACGGTGGCGAACAGATTGGTCGTGGTGACATTGGAGGCCGTGGCATTCGAGAGGGTGACATTGCCAAGCGAGGACAGGCCCGTGACCGAGAGGGTGCCGGAGAGGGAGGCAGAGGTACCGGAGAGGGTCGCGATGTTGCCTGTCCCGATATTGAGGGTGGTGATGGTGCCACTGGTCCCGGTGAGATTGGTGAAGTTCAAAGCCGTGGTCGTGACCCCCGAGAAGGTGGCATTGCCTCCGGTCAGGGTGCCTGCGACGGTGAGACCGTTAGACACGGTGGCCGTACCCAGGTTCGCGGTGGTGAGAGTTCCTGAGGTCGCCTTGAACGAGGTCGCGAACAACGAGGTTGCTGTGGCATTCGTCGAAGTGACATTCGCCAAGGTCGTCCCGCCCAGGATCGTGAAGGTCGAGGTGACGGTGGATGACGCGGCGAGATACCCGCCATACAGCACGAGGGTCTGGGTCGTGGTCGCGCCGTTCGTGGCAACGGTCTGCAAGGTCGCCGTGGTCGCCGATGAACCTGGGCAATTGGTGCCGTTCGACAGACAGACGGATTGGCCCGCTATCGTGAGCGAGCTCCCGGACGCGCTTGTGAAAGCAAGCCCCGTCGAGGTCACATAGCCCGTGAAACGCGCGTTGCCGATCACGTCCAGCGTGCTCGAGGGATTCGAGGTGCCGATGCCCACGTTACCGTCGCCGTCTATGCGCATGCGTTCCTGCTCAAAGCTCGTGCCGCTCGTGTCGAAGATGATGGCGCCCGTGTCCGTGGCCGCGGCGATGATCAGGTTCGCGGAGTTCGCCAAGAGATACGCGTCCAAGGCGCCGGCATTGAACCCGGAAGTGCCGAAGTTCGAACTGTTGATGCCAAGGGAGACGAAGTAGTTGGATTCATCGCCGATGTCCGCCGAGGCGATATAGTCCGATGATGCCGCCGTCGTGGTCGCGTCATTGCGGATGTTGATGTTCAGCGAGGTGTCCGTCGTGCCGCCGAACTGGGCAAGCGGGTTGCCGACCGTGCCGAAGGTCCCGAAGCCGACGCGCAAGAGGGCGTTCGCCACCATGTTCGTGGTGCTCGGCGTCACGACGGATGCCGTGGTCGCGGTCAACTGCGTCGTGGACACGGAACCCGAGGCGGAAATGCTGGTCCCGGTCGCGTTCGTGAACGAGAAGCTCGTGACCGTGAGCGCGGTCGCCGTTGCATTGCTGAAGATGCCGGTCGAGGGCGTAGAGGCGCCGATGCTCGTCCCATTGATGCTTCCACCCGTGATCGAGACGTTCGCGCTCGACAAGGTCCCGATGGTGCCATTGGTCGAGAACAGGTTGGTCGACGAGGCGAGCGTGGCAAAGAAATTCGTCGTCGTGGCATTTGCTCCCGTGGCATTGGTCCAGAACAAGCTGCCCGTGTTCCAGGTCGTGGCCGTACCGCTCGTCGCTTTGAACGAGGTCGCGAACAACGAGGTCGCCGTGGCATTGGTCGTCGTGACATTCGCCAGGGTCGTGCCGCCCAGGACCGTGAGCGTGGATGTGACGGTCGAGCTCGACATGATGATGCCACCGAAGGCGTAGAGCTCATTGGTCGTGGAGGCCCCATTGTTCGTGATCTGCTGGAGGGTGGAGGTGGATTGGGCGATGCCAGGGCAGTTGGTCCCATTGGCCAGACAGACATTGCTGCCATTCACGGCGATGGAGGTGGCGAAGATGTTGGTCGAGGAGACCACGGTGGCGAACAGATTGGTCGTGGTGACGTTCGAGGCCGTGGCATTCGAGAGGGTGACATTGCCAAGCGAGGACAGGCCCGTGACCGAGAGGGTGCCGGAGAGGGAGGCAGAGGTACCGGAGAGGGTCGCGATATTGCCCGTGCCGATATTGAGGGTGGTGATGGTGCCACTGGTCCCGGTCAAGGAGGTGAAGTTCAACGCCGTGGTCGTGACCCCCGAGAAGGTGGCATTGCCTCCGGTTAGGGTCGCGATGTTCCCCGTCCCGACATTCAGCGTCGTCACCGTGCCGGAGGTGGCTTGGAAGGAGGTCGAGAAGAGGGCGGTCGCCGTGGCATTGGTCGTCGTGACATTCGCCAGGGTCGTGCCGCCCAGGACCGTGAGCGTGGATGTGACGGTCGAGCTCGACATGATGATGCCACCGAAGGCGTAGAGCTCATTGGTCG